>JBBDSB010000078.1:0-1949 GCA_040905205.1 Cyclobacteriaceae bacterium | reverse complement strand
CTTGCTTCAAAGGTTTTAAGTACTTCTGGCCAGATCCCTTCTTCGCTGTGGTAATGTTTATACCGGGCATAAAAGAGATGCCAACAGATAAAGGATGCAAAGGCTTTGACAGCTGGACGCATTTGGTCTCCATGCTTTTTTGCCATTTTGCCAAGAGTACACCTGTTAGGGATATCTCCAACGGGCTTTGGTCTGCTACCGGCAACCTCAACCATTTGGGCATTGCAAAACTCCTCCAAATCCAGTTTAAACCCCTTGATTACCTTTGACTCCACCACATCGCATGAGGTTAACGGCAGCGAAGGGACGTATTTTCCCTTACTAAGGCTATAAATAAGTAAATCCTGGGTTTTGGCATGGATGACCCAATATTCCCGGACCCCATTGGACTCATAAAGCTTGAACTTATGCTTCAATTCGGTTTTACTATTGCTGGGAGACAGGATTTCCACAATCAAGTCTGGCGCTCCGATGCAGCCCCGGTCATCCAACTTTTCCCGATCACAAATCACGCAGATATCCGGCTGAACCACATCGTGGATTTGATGATCTGCTTTGGATGCTTTCGGAAAACGCACATCAAATGGGGCGGAATAAACCTGGCATTTTTGACTTTTCAGAAAATTGCCAATTCTGAGAAAAAGCTCTCCCGACACTTTTTGATGAATCCTGTTCGGCGCGGCGGCTGCCTTTTTAAAAATCCTCCCTTTGATCAGTTCGACCACTTCCTCCATCTGCCATGTCAGGTAGTCGGCATAGGAATAGTTGCCGTATTCCAAATCCGGTTCTTTGAGGGTATCCCGTTTTTTGACTTCCATGGTATAAATATACGGATTTTAGGGCTTTTAAGATAAAATGAAATCCACTTTTATGGGGAATGTTGATCTTCAGTTTTTTATAAATTAGTGTCATCTCATACGGAAAAGGACAATTACCTCCGCTCGCCCCTCAATCCCCTTAAGGGGAAGGCAGCCCACGGGGTCGACCTTTAAGAAAATCGAGATATTTGGGTTTAACGTCAAAAGTGATTTGACATGACCCTGGGACAAAAGGCAGGTTATAGACAAGCTGAATTTTTTTCTGTTCATGGTATTTGGAACGGGGCCATTTAATCCCGGCCTTCCTGCATATCTTGAACAGTTGCTTCTCGAATACCCATTAACGGGATTCCGAGAGAAGTTTCACATCCGTGGGAAAACGGACATGGCTTATAAAACAGGTGGCATCCCTGTCGGCATATAAAAGCACATAGGAATTTTCAATGTCGCCCTTCCAGGAATTCAGGAGTCCTTCCTGTACCTCCTCCCAGTCGGCATGGCCTGTTGTCACATAGGCCCTTATCCTTCCGATGATTCCCGCATCCTTTATCACCTGGTTTTCCTTTAGGAACTATCCGCAGAAAAGCTGTATGCACCAGTCCGCATTGCAACGTTCAACCAGTTTTTCATCACTGGGCCCAAAACAGGATTTCAGAAACATCAGGGCCTATTTCGATTCTCCGGAGCGAACATTTCTTTTGCATCAAACCACTTCGGTGAGATGAGATCCCGGTTTTCTGGGGGAGGCAGGCTGAAAGTTCCTCCCATGGCATGGTATCATGGAGTTTTCCCAAAAATAAATTCTTGAAAATGTACCATTTGGGAGTATGTTCCTGAAAGTTTTGGAAAATGCGGATTTGTGTGGTATCCTTCATTGTATTTGTATTTCAGAACTTCAAAATACCTAATAACCTATCATCTAACTAAACGCCTATCTTCATGATAATCTGATATTTGTTATCAAAATAGCTAATAGGAGCACCGCTCATTGATGAACTGAGTTCGATTATAAAATAGTACGAATTATGGGTGCTATTCCTTTCCTAAGCAAATGGGCAATTCCCTGATAACGCAAAGCATCTAAGAATCAACCCAAATCTCATTTTCAGCGACTCCCCCTTTTAAAGGGGG
>JBBDSB010000077.1:0-1959 GCA_040905205.1 Cyclobacteriaceae bacterium | reverse complement strand
AAAGTTAGGTTAATGTTTGATGGTTGGGCAATATTTTGTTGAGAGATGATATTAACAGCTAATATATTAAAATAATCGGGAAGTTAAAATATTTAAAATAAAATTGATCCGGACTGGTCTAATTTTCAGGATATACAGTTATGCTTAAAAGAAACCTGATGGAAGGGCGGTTATTTGAGAGATGACTTTCCCAATCAACAAAAGGATGAGCATTGCTTGCCTGGGTGCCCTTGTGCCCATTTATGTTTAACAGATTTTTGGCATTTAATTAAAAAAGCTAAGTGAATAAAAATAAGCGATTTGAAGAATTGTTTGAAAAATATAAGGACGACTCCCTTACCAAATCAGAATTTCAGGAATTCATACTTATGTTGAATCATTCAAATAACATTGATATGGTGGGGAACCTCTTGAATGATTATTGGGATGCGGTTCCCAAGGATCAAGTATATGAAGATTGCCCCAGGGTGAATTTCGTGGACAAGAAAAGTTCAAACCGGTTTGCAAAGCGGAATATAGCAGCATCTTTTTTAATTTTGATAAGTGCGGTTATCATTTATTTTGTTAACCGATCTCCGGGTGAGCTTTATACAAGTTATAAAACCGATTTTTCGCAGGTATTGGAGGTAGAGTTGCCAGACGGGAGTGTTGTCACCCTTAATGCCAATTCAGCATTGGCCTGGAACAATGAATGGAAAAAGAACGGGAAAAGGCAGGTAACACTGGATGGTGAAGCATTTTTCGATATTGAAACCCTTGATAGGGAAATGATTTTTACTGTTGAGACAGGCAGTGTATCAGTAGAGGCGGTGGGAACCTCTTTTAATGTGAATAATCGGGATCAAAAAGTTGAGGTATATCTGGATGAAGGAAAGGTGAACCTCCATATTGAGCATGATGTAACGAACATCATTGCAATGGAACCCGGTCAAAAAGTAAAATATGATGCAGGGCTCAAGAAGACAGAGAAATCAATGAACGAATCAATGATCAGTTCTGCCTCATGGAAAAAAGGTGTTTTGAATTTTAAGGACATGGAGTTTAAGGAAGTATTGGATAAGCTGAAAAACATCTATGGAAAATCATTTAAGTGCGAGGAGCACCAATTACTCACAAAAACAATTTACCTGGGAGTTCCCTATTCGGATTGGGAAGCCGTAAGGCAGGCAATGGAATTATCATTGGACATACAAATCACAGAATCCGGAGGCATAACGGAAATTACCTCTAATTAAAGAAAATATGGAAAAAATAATATTTACTTCAAACTAGTTGAATTATGGAAACGGCAAAATGGAAGTCCGGTTTATTGAGCATTGTAGTACTGATGATGTTCAATTTAAATGAAGTTTATTCTGCGAATGCATTAAAACAGAAAATGACTTTATTAGAAGCCATTGAACAAATTGGCAAGGATTACGAAGTGTACTTCACCTTCGACAAAGAGTTGGTTTCTAATATCAATGTACACTATGAGCGAAAGGAAAATAAAAATGTAGAGGAGGCAGTTTCAAATATCTTAAAAGAGACCAATCTTTCTTACAAGTTGTTTAATCAGCAATTTTTGGTAATCTATAAAAACGATGAAGAAGGTTTACAATCGTTGAGAAAAATGTCGAAATACTTGGAGAAACTGATAAATGATGAAGAAAAGGCTATTTTCAAACAAAAAAAAGTCACTCCCCAGATAAAATATTCCCATCCATCTTTATTGCCTCAAAATATTAGTGGTACGGTTGTCGATGAATTGGGAGAAACCCTTATTGGGGTAACAATACTTATAAAAGGGACGGATAATGGTACGGCAACAGATATCGACGGTAACTTTATATTGGAGGATGTTGGTGAAAATGATGTTTTGGTTATTTCCTATATCGGATATCTTACCCAAGAGATAATGGTTGGAAATAAATCCGAAATCACTGTTACGTTAATTGAAGATTCCCAAAATTTGGATGA
>JBBDSB010000076.1:3463-11971 GCA_040905205.1 Cyclobacteriaceae bacterium | reverse complement strand
AAAATCAAAATTCTTAATCTGTGTGAACTTTGACTTTTTGAGGAAGCCCTAAATACGGAAAATAGTGAGGAAACCAAACCCAACATATTTTTAAAAGAGTGTACTATTCTTTACATTCATAAGTAATCGATTACATATGAATGTATGGATTAACGTTTTAAGCAGAAAGAGTATAGGGGATATAACTTACGGATGTTAATTTTATGAAAGATTCTATTACAATTCAGGATGTTGCCAAAAGAGCTGGAGTTTCCAGTACGACCGTCTCACGTGTTTTAAATAATTCAGGTTACATAAGTCGGAATGCCCGGAATAAAGTTGAAAAAGCGATGAAGGAGTTGGAATATAATCCGAGCCGGGTAGCCCGTCGTTTAAGGGTTGCAGATGGTGACAGAAAACTTTTTGGATTGTTAATTGCAGATATTCAAAACCCGTTTTACGTAGATGTGGTTCGGGGTGTTGAAGAGATGGCCTTTACCAGGGATTATGCTGTTTATCCCTGTAATTTTGCACAGGATAGGAATAGGGAGAAGATGTATTTAGACATTCTGCAGTCGGAGGCTATCGATGGTCTTATTGTAACTCCTTATCATGAAGAAGATGAATTGGTAATATCGCTCGTGCGTGAAGGATTTCCCATTGTTTGTGTGGATAGGAATCTAGGGAATGTGGATGTTGATGTAGTAGTAGTAGATAATGAAGCGGGTTCTTATAAGGCGATAAAACATTTGATTCAGTTGGGCCATCAACGTATTGGTTTTCTTGGTGGTTTATATTCTATTCCTACCAGTCGCCACAGAAAGGATGGATATTTAAGAGCATTAGAGGAGCATGATATTCCGATTGATGAATCACTTATAGAATTCGGCGATTCCAAGTATGAAAGTGGAAAACAAATGGTACAGAAATTTTTAGATATGGATGAGCCGCCAACAGCTCTTTTTACCGGTAATAATGTAATTACTTTAGCTGGGTTGGAAGTAATACATTCACGTGGATTGATAATTCCGGATGATATTGCAATTGTCGGCTTTGATGACATGTACTGGTCAAATTCCCTGAATCCGCCTCTGACAGCTGTGGCTCAGCCAGGTTATGAAATTGGTCGCCAGGCAGCAAGAATGTTATTTGAGCGCTTAAATGAACCAAATAAACCGCCCCGAAAAATAGTTCTGAAAACAGAATTAATGATCCGTAAATCATGTGGATCTGACGTTAGTAAATAGCGTAAGGGTGGTGAACATAAATTGTCCCAGGATTAATTACAAATTTCGAAATCTATATGATCTTGTTAATCTAAGATTTCAAAACTCCAGTTAAATAATGTCTTTAGAATGAAACAAATAACTATTCTTAATCCCAGTCAGTTGGTATTTGGCGATGGTGCATATCGTACTTTTATAGATGAATTTTTAAAACGTAAAGAGAAACGATTATTTATTGTTGCCGATAATGCTGTTGTAAATCAAATACGGGAAGGGACGAATAAACTTAAAGCATCCGGTGTCAAATTTTATCTGGATAGTAGTGTTAAGAATGAACCGGATTTTGAACTATTTAATGAAATTGTAGCACGGGCCCGAGAATTTAAAGCCGACGCTGTAGCAGGTATTGGCGGCGGCAGTGTATTGGATGTCGCCAAACTGGTAGCGGCATTTGTTGATAATGATCAGAATATATACGAGGCGGTGGGAATCGGTAATCTTAGCGGTCGATCTGTATATTTGGCCTGCCTGCCGACAACTTCAGGTACCGGAAGTGAAGTATCTCCTAATGCTATTCTGCTGGATCGGGAGAATGATCTGAAAAAAGGAATTGTAAGCCCTCATCTTGTACCTGATTCGACCTATATCGATCCACAATTTACCCACACGGTTCCTCCAAATGTTACTGCTGCAACCGGCCTGGATGCGCTTACTCATTGTATAGAAGCGTATACCAATGTACACGCTCACCCGATGATCGATATTTACGCGCTGGAAGGAATAAAATTGATAAGTAGCAACCTGAAAAGAGCAATCGATAATGGGGATGACACCGAAGCCAGGGCTAAGCTTTCGCTGGGCAGCTTGTACGGGGGGCTATGTCTCGGTCCAGTCAATACGACGGCTGTTCACGCCTTATCCTATCCACTGGGTGGTATGTTTCATATTGCTCATGGCATCTCCAATGCTCTTTTACTCCCGCATGTGATGGAATTCAATATGGTTAAAGCTCCCGAACGATTTGCTGAAGTTGGTTTGGCGCTTGGTGCCGAAGCAGGTAGTACACCTATGGATACTGCTGAAAACGGAGTATCTATTATTAGAAAACTGATGCGAAATTGTGATATACCAACGAAACTTTCAGAGCTGAATGTTCCTGAAAATTCTATTGAAAAAATGGCTGATGGTGCTTTACAGGTAACAAGACTATTGAAAAACAATGTGCGTGAAGTTACTTATGAAGATGCTCTTAATATCTATCAAAAGGCTTATTAATAAAGAATGAAAAGAAAAAAATCTGAAGGGATAGTTGTTCCAATGATTACCCCCTTTAAAACGGATGGAAATATTGATCTTATTTCAGCAGGGGACGTAACCCGATACCTGATTGATCACGGGTGTATACCATTTATAATGGGAACCACCGGCGAGGCAACCTCCATTCCAGCTAACCAACGTCAGCCTTTTGTGAATGCAGTAGTTGAGGCAGCTAACGGAGATCAACCGGTTTATGTTGGTATATCATCGAATTGCCTGAAAGAATCTGTTCAGATGGCGAATAATTTTTCTGCAGCAGGAGCTAATTTTGCAGTGGCACACCTGCCGTTTTATTATTCATTAAAGCCTTATCAGATGAAAGAATATTATCATCGCCTGGCTGATTCAATAGATTTACCACTAATAGTTTATAACATTTCGGCAACAACCCATATGTCCATACCATTAGACCTGGTGTTCGATTTAAGCCAACATCCTAATATTAGAGGAATAAAAGATTCGGAGCAGGATTTGGAACGACAGGAGAAAACCATTGAATTCTGCAACAAGCAAGAGGGATTCTCTCACTTTGTCGGTTGGGGAGCACAGTGTGCTTATGCGTTATCGATTGGTTCGGATGGAATAGTTCCAAGTACTGGAAATCTTGTCCCTGATTTATATAAGCAGCTGTATCATGCTGCAAAATCCGGTGATAATAAGACAGCGAAGGTCTTACAAAAGGAGACGGATGCTATCTCTGCAATTTATCAGGAAGGGCGGAATCTGAGCGAATCACTCGCGGGTCTGAAAGTGATGATGCATGAACTGGAATTGTGTGGAAAGAAAATTCTGCCTCCACTGTTAGAACTAGCTCCCGATGAAGAGCACAAAATTTTGGCAAGTATGAAAAAAATGAATATAAAAGAAAAAGCGAAAAATGTTAAATAACAGGAGTAAACAATGAAAAAACCTATTATTGGCATTTCCATGGGCGATCCTGCTGGTATAGGACCAGAAGTATGTGTTAAAGCCCTCTCAGATCCAGAGGTCCTTAAAATCTGCCGCCCGATAATTGTAGGTGATGCATCTGCAATTAAAAAGGCAATGAAACTGGTCGATAGTAATAAAAAAGTTCGTGCTGTAGGAAAAGTATCAGATACAAAGTTTGATGAGAATCATATTAATGTTTTTGATCTGAATAATGTAGAATCAGAAGAACTGGAATATGGTAAGGTATCGGCTAAGGCGGGAAATGCCGCGTTTGAGGCTATTACAAAAGTAATTGAACTTGCAATAAATGGCGAAGTGGATGCGACGGTTACTGCTCCGATACATAAAGAATCACTGAACAGAGCCGGACACGATTTTGCAGGTCATACAGAAATATATGCTAAATATACTGGTACCGACCAGGTAGCTATGCTGCTGGTGGACGGAGATTTTCGTGTAATTCATGTTTCTACCCATGTGGCATTGCGAAAAGCTTGTGATTTGGTTAAAAAGGAAAGGGTGGGTCATGTTATTCGGTTGCTCAATGATGCATGTAAACAGTTTGGAATTGAAAAACCTCATCTGGCTGTTTGCGGCTTAAATCCGCATGCGAGTGACGGTGGACTCTTCGGATATGAAGAGCAGGAGGAAATCATTCCAGCTATTGAAGAGGCTGTTCAGGAAGGAATTTACGTTGAAGGTCCGTTCGCCGCCGATACTATTTTCCCTAAGGTAGTCGGTGGTTTTTTCGACGGATGCGTTGCAATGTTCCACGACCAGGGGCATGTGCCGTTTAAAGTAAAGGGTTTTGTGTGGAATGAGGAGAAAAGTTCATGGAGTAAAATACAGGGGGTTAATATTACTCTCGGTATTCCCATTATCCGCGTTTCGGTTGATCATGGTACGGCATTTGATATAGCCGGTAAGGGAATTGCAAGTCAGGACAGTTTGATTCATGCAATAGAATATGCAGTAAGGATGAATGCATATAAAGATTCGGTTGCAGATAAGCCGAAAGATAAATAGAGGTCCAGAAATGATTTTAGTTATTGCAGATGATTTTACCGGGGCCGCCGAATTGGCCGGAATCTCCATAGGATTTGGTTTAAAAACAGAGGTTCAAACAACATTTGATATAAATTCTGATGCTGAGGTATTGATCATTGATACCAATACGCGGTCAAAAACTGCCGAAGAGGCAGAAATGGTACTGAAGAAATTGTTAGAGTCGGTCAGACAGTATGAATTCGATTTTATATATAAAAAAATCGATTCGGTACTGCGTGGCCATATTTACGAAGAATTGTCGGTCATGCTTCGGTATTACCCGGATAAATCGATTCTGCTTTCGCCCACAAACCCGTCAAGAGGCCGTACGACTTCTAACGGTACTTATTTTATTGATGGTCTGCCGCTGCATGAGACTGTCTTCTCAGAAGATCCGGAGTCGCCGATAAAAGCATCAGATATTTATACCCTGGTCAACGGAGGAGAAAAAGACGGAATCCAAATTTTAAACACATTCAGTAGCATTCCATCTGGTAGCGGGATGATTTATGTTGGTGAAGCAAAAGATCAAGATGAGGTCAGGCATTGGGTAAGCCAGACTGGTGAAGGAGTTATTACCGCTGGTGCGGCTGATTTTTTTAAAGCGATTCTGGAATCCAAATACGGCAAAAGAGCGAATGTCAGAAGTAAAATAGATTTTGAATCTCGTAATTCCCTGTTTGTTTGTGGCAGCAGTTTGAGCAGGGTAATAAATATTGAAGAAGAACTTTTTTCTCAGAATCCGAAAGTGGTAGAAATACTGGAAAACCAGATCTGTTCGGCTAGTGTTTATACTCTAAAAAAGATCTCAAAGAAGGTAATCGAGCAATTCAAAGTGTCAAACAAGGTAATCTTATTTGTCACCACAAGTGGATCAGATTCGGATCAGCCCACTCATAATATTCCCAAATGTCTGGCTGCCATTACATCCAATATACTTCATAACCTTAAACTTGATGAGCTATTTATAGAAGGAGGGACTACTTCCTCTGAAATTGTACGAAAAGCCGGTTGGGAAAAATTTAAAGCGGTTAATCAGATGGGAGAGGGACTTGTGAGAATGCAGGTAGTCAGTAGTCCTGCGAATTTTATTACGGTAAAACCGGGTAGTTATAAATGGTCGGATAGTTTATGGCGGCAATTAAAATCATAATATAATTAGGGATAGTTAAATGGAAGCTACATTACATATAGTCGATTACATAATAGTTTTCGTCGCACTCGTCTTTTTTGCTTTATTTGGTTTGTCTTTTTTAAAGAAACAGGGCGATACAAAACATTATTTTACAACCAGTGGTACGATGCCTACCTGGGCTATCGGGCTATCCATTCTTGCTACACTGATAAGTAGTGTTACCTTTCTGGCTTATCCGGGTGAAGGTTTCAATTCAAACTGGATCCTGCTTGTTCAGGGAATAATGGTGCCGTTTGTACTTATTTTTATTATTGGTTTTATAGTTCCCTTCTATAGGAAAGTTATTGGGATCAGTGCCTATGAATATTTTGAAAAACGGTTTGGATATATTGCCCGCCTCTACACTTCTTTAGCATTCAGCATGGCCCATTTTTCAAAAATGGGTACGGTTTTTTTCCTGCTGGCCCTGGCGCTATCGAGCATGATGGGGTTGAATATTTATGGTGTTCTTATTGTACTTGCAATTGTGGTTATTGCATATACAATGATGGGTGGTATTGAAGCCGTGATTTGGCTGGATGTTATTCAGGGAATTTTACTGCTCACCGGTGGTCTCCTTGCCATTGGAGTAATGTTTATAGTAGCTCCGGTTTCCCCGATTGAGATGATAAGCTTTGCCTGGGAGAATGATAAAATCGGGTTTGGCCCGTTTGATTGGGATTTTACCAGGCTTACCTTTTTTGTAATAGCTATCAACGGCATTTTTTATGCCATCCAGAAATATGGTACCGATCAAACGATTGTACAGCGGTTTCTTACGGCGAAGTCTGACAGGGAAGCAATAAAGGCATCTATGATGGGAATCCTTCTTGCTGTACCTGTTTGGATGCTTTTTATGTTTGTGGGGACGATGCTGTTTTCATTCTATAATTTTACGGAGTTCGCTTTACCGGAGGGTATAAGAGCAGATTCTGTTTTCCCTCATTTTATAACAACACAACTGCCGATTGGAGTAACCGGTTTAATTCTTTCCGGGCTCGTAGCGGCAGCTCTGTCCAGTTTAGATTCTGATCTGAACAGCTTGAGTGCTGTAGGTCTGGAAGATTATTACAAGCGGTTTGCCCCTGATAAAACGGATGATCATTATTTGTTTGTTAGCCGTGTTATTGTGGTGCTCTGTGGACTTGGTGCACTGGTCATTTCTTTTATTTATGTGGAAGCGGAAGGAGAAACGGTATTAAGCATCGTTTTTGCACTTTATGCGATTTTTTCCGGAGGAATTGCCGGAATATTTTTACTTGCCATTTTTTCCAAAAGGACAAATAAAGAAGGCTTATACGTTGGGATTATTGCTTGTATTATCTTTACGGGATGGGCATTACTTACATCACAACCTGTTGGAGTATTAAATGAGCCGTTGCTTGATCTGGGATCATATAATTTTACCCACCACAATTATATGATGGGCGTCTATACTCATTTCATAATAATAGCGGTAGGATATTTAGCCAGTTTCTTATTTCCGAAAAAGATGGCGGATGACAGCCTGACTTTTTATGGATACTGGAAAAACCGGAAGAAATTAAAAGAAGAGAGAAAGCAAGCGGCACTTGATGTGCTTGATTAATTTACTTTTAAAATAATATGGGAAATGAGTTATGTATAGACCAAAAAATAAGTATGGAATAATTTCATTGATTTTCATCTCATGTATGATGCTGAATTTTTATGCCTCTGCTCAAAATTCAGCCATTGTTGAATCGAATTTTATTTTTGAAGAAGCTCCATTTAAACAATGCCATGCCTCTACTATTGAATCCACTTCCGAGGGACTGTTGGCTGCATGGTTTGGAGGTACAAGAGAGAAAAATGAAGATGTAGAAATATGGTTAAGCCGGATGGTTGATGGCCAGTGGTCAAAGCCGGTCTCAGTAGCTGATGGGGTTCAACATAAAGATTTACGGTATCCGACCTGGAATCCAGTCTTGTTTCAAATGCCTGGTGGCCCTTTAATGTTGTTTTACAAGGTAGGACCCAGCCCCAGGGAGTGGTGGGGAGAAGTAAAAACCTCTGATGATCAGGGTAAAACATGGTCTGATGCACGTCGTTTGCCTGAAGATATTTTAGGTCCTATCAAAAACAAGCCGATACTCACCGATAACGGTTATTTGCTTAGTCCTTCAAGTACTGAGCATGATGGATGGCGTGTACATTTTGAAAGGACTAAAGACTTAGGAAGTACCTGGGAATTTATAGGACCCATCAACAATGCTGAAAACTATGATGTTATACAACCCAGTATATTAAAACACGGTGGAGATACGCTGCAGATCTTGGCCCGAAGTAGAGAAGATCGGATTATTAGTAGTTGGTCTTATGATGGGGGAGATACATGGGATGAAGTATATCCTACTGAATTACCTAACCCCAATTCAGGTACTGATGCGGTGACTTTGTCGAATGGTTTACACGTGCTTGTATACAATCATACAGAAAACAAGCGGAGCCCACTTAACGTAGGAGTTTCAAAAGATGGTAAAAATTGGACTAATGTAATAACCCTGGAAGATGAACCCGGAGAATATTCTTATCCTGCAGTTATTCAGTCAGAAGATGGGTTAGTACATATTACCTATACCTGGAGAAGAGAACGAATCAAACACATAGTGCTGGATCCCGAGAAAATTAATTTTTAAAAGCCGAATCGACGATCTTGTAATCCAATAAAATCAGGCTGGAATATTATTTTCCATATTGGAACCTTTTAAGCTTTAACTGATGTCTATATGGACCTAAAGATTAGCCGGGTAAAAAAGCGTCTTCAGGAAGGTAAAGTTTGCTTTGGGACAATGCTACGAATATTAAATACCCCTC
>JBBDSB010000076.1:0-3363 GCA_040905205.1 Cyclobacteriaceae bacterium | reverse complement strand
CTTCAGGAAGGTAAAGTTTGCTTTGGGACAATGCTACGAATATTAAATACCCCTCATGCAGTAGCCTTGTGTGCGGCACTAGGTTGGGATTATATTATTTTGGACACAGAACATAATGATTATAATCTGGAGACTTTGGGCAGTTTTTCGTTGATTTCCAAGTATGAAAATATCGGGCTATTTGTTCGGGTTTCAGACAAGTTATATCATCAGATGGCCCAGATGCTGGATATAGGTGCTGAGGGGTTGGTATTGCCGCAAGTAAAAACTGCTGAGGAGGCCAATCATATTATCCGTTCAACAAAGTACGCTCCAATGGGGCAGCGAGGCGTCAGTATTTCGAATACGGTAACCCGATTCCGGGATTACGATATTGGGGATTATACCCGGTGGGCAAACGAACAGTTGATGACTATTGTGCAAATTGAAAGTGAACAAGGTGTGGAGAATGTTGATGAGATCTTTTCTACCAGTGGCATTGATGCCGTAATGGTGGGTCCATCAGATTTGTCCATGGATATGGGGATTCCGGGGCAAACAGATCATCCCCGAATTCAGGAAGCCTATCATAAAGTAATCGAAAGTTGCAACAGACATAGTGTGGCGCCAGGTATTCATTTACAGACTGTAGAAGAGGTAGACAATTGGTTAAATAAAGGAATGCAGTTAATAACGTTCAGCTATGATATCGCTTTTTTTAAGCAGGCATCGCGTGATATTCTGACAAGACTCCATAGATTAATTTAAATATGAGTCAATTAAACCAAAATAGAAGATATACCCCAGAAATAAATCTAATGAAAACTCTTAATCACACATCATGCTAAACCGTATATCAACCCTGTTCTTATTAATTATTTTATGTTTATGTAGTTCCTTATCAGCTCAGGAGCGTGATCAAACTGAAATGCTCCCTTCAATTGATGAGATTAAAGATGAACCCATCAAATTTGTGGGAGATACCTATGCTGACAAACGATATTATGACGGACGCCTCCGGTATGCCGTCGGAGTGCACAACTTTCAAGCGATGCGGGCTAATCGAAGTCAGCCGCCGGAAGCAACAGCAGATATGGCGGGCTGGACCTACAGCCACCAACCTTATTTAGCCTATTGGAATGACACGTATTACCTGCAGTACCTGAGTAATAGTTACAGTGAGCATATCCCCCCGGGACGTACTTTATTAATGACTTCGGAGGACGGTTTCGACTGGACATCCCCCGAGGTTATATTTCCCAAATATCCTCTTCCTGAAATAGATCGTCACTTTGAGTCTATCGGCGATGTGAATCTGCCTGATGGAACTTTCGGAGTGATGCATCAGCGAATGGGTTTTTATAAGGCGCCCAACGGACGTCTGCTGACATCGGGATTTTACAGTTTTTCGCCTGCTCCAGAGTATTCCAGTCCCAATGACGGGCAGGGAATGGGCCGCGTAGTTCGTGAGGTTTATGAGGATGGAACCTATGGACCGATTTACTTTATTCGCTATAACCGAGCGGCGGGCTGGAATGAGGATAACACCAGGTATCCGTTCTATACCGAGAGCGATGATGAAGAATTTATCGCCGCATGCGAATCCCTGCTGGGTGATAAACTGATGACCCTGCAGTGGCAGGAAGAGGATATGCCGGATTCCGACTTCTACGCTTTTGATGCGGGTGAAACCTTCAGCTCATTTATGTGGACGAAACGCCCGGACGGTACCTACCTAGGTGTGATGAAAGACAATATCGCATCGCTCAGTACAGATGGTGTACACTGGACGGAGCCCGGCCGTATTTCCACTTTCCGGACTACCAGTGCAAAGGTATGGGTTGAAAAAACAGAGGATGGGCGCTATGCTTTGGTGTACAACCATTCGGGATCCGGTTCAAACCGTTTTCCCATGGTAGTGCTGACCAGCAATGATGCCTATGAGTTTGATGATCCGCTATTGGTGAATGGAGAGGTCTCGCCGATGCGCTATATGGGATTCGAGAAGAATACCGGCAGCCAATATTTCAGAGGTATTATTCCGGGCAACGGGAATCCTCCGGGCGATTATAGCTGGATTACCTACAGTATGAACAAAGAGGATATCTGGGTATCACGTATACCTGTGCCGATTCGGGGGACGGTAGATGAGCATATAACTCAGAATTTTGAAAATCTCAACGGTGAGGTCTCCAACCTGGAGTTGTGGAATCTGTACGTTCCAAAATGGGCCCCGGTAACAATTGATAAAGATCCAGTTGAGTCTCGAAATAGCGTACTCAAGCTACAGGATGAGGAACCGTATGACTACGCTATAGCACAACGGATGTTTCCGGAGAGCAAAAAACAGGTAACGGTAGAGTTTGATGCTTACATAGAAAAAGTAGGGAGTGCGTATCTGTTTGTTGAAGTACAGGATAAGTATGGAAATCGCCCCAACGCATTGCGCTTCGACGGTGTACATGTTGGCATGGCCCGTGGAGGAGTAGAGCCGGATCCCCTGCTCTATCCTTCAGGAAAATGGATGCATGTACGTATGGATCTGGATCTGGATGAACAGGGATATACTTTGTATGTAAATGGAGATAAAATTCACGACTTGGAATTTGATGAAGATGTAGATTCACTGGAACGTCTTGTATTTCGCACTGGTCCGTGGAGGGGAGATGTGCGTCAATTTATTATAGATGGTGAGCCCGGTTCCAAGGGTCAATATAAGGAAGATCTACCTGGAGCCGATACTAAAATAGATGAGAGTATTTTTTATATCGACAATGTTAGAACTTATTAAAAAAATATACATCTGATCACCAGGAAGAGCGAGTGTCATGACAGGAAAAAATCCGGCTCGTCTTAATTTGACAGATTATATCCCAGAGGTGGTCTTTTCCCATTTAAACCATTGAAATCACCCGCCATGGAGCCATATTGGCATATAGAAGAGAAGCTTTTACCAGAGATTCTGCAGGAACAGGGTTATGTAACGGCAAGTTTTGGGAAATGGCACTTGAGCCAAGAAAGAGATTTTGATGAACCAGGCCGTTTTTTTGATGCCAGACCGGAGATTTAGTGAAGTTTTACACAATGTGAAACCGGATGATGATTCCCATCATGTGGAAGAGATCACTCAACATCACTTGATTATTTACGCAGACAATATGATAAACCGTTTTTGCTGCTTGCTTCTTACGAAGTTGTTCACAGACCATTGATTGAATGGTATGAGGAAACATTATGGGGACTTGACAACCAAATCAGTCTCTACAAAGTGAGAGAAGATATTAGTCAAGGACTTAAGATATGAACTTCCTGAAAAAGCAACTAAAATGAGTCGCAAAAAAACTTAAAAAAGACAATTTAAGCTCAAATAAAAGGCACAGGCAG
>JBBDSB010000075.1:0-11985 GCA_040905205.1 Cyclobacteriaceae bacterium | reverse complement strand
GCCTGCCTGAGGCAGACAGGCATGACGCAAGCGACACACAGAGGGATGATTATCATTGCGAGATTCTATCTGACCGTTAAAAATCAAATTATAAACAGATGAAATGTATCACACCCTAATAACCTAATATTAAATCATAATCAAATAAAAGATAGCCTATCGAAGATGTAGGCAACACTAAACCGACTATGGACAAAAACGAAAAATTTCTTTATCAATACCTCAACAATGCTTCTCCTACAGGATTTGAAGCTTCCGGACAACAGATTTGGTTGGATTACATCAAACCATTTGTCGACGAATATTTCACAGATACCTATGGCTCTGCGGTGGGTGTGATTAATCCCAAAGCAGATTTCAAAGTGGTCATTGAAGCCCATGCAGATGAGATCAGCTGGTTTGTCAATTACATTACCCCGGAGGGGTATATTTATGTGGTAAGAAACGGCGGATCAGACCACATGATTGCCCCATCCATGAGGGTTGGAATCCATACAGATGAAAAGGTCATCCCCGGAGTGTTTGGCTGGCCAGCCATTCATGTCCGCGATAAAGCCAAAGAAGAACCGCCCAAAATGGACAATATTTTTATCGATGTGGGTGCCAGAACCAAAGATGAAGTACTGGAAATGGGGATTCATGTGGGTTGTGTGGTTACTTTTAAGGATGAACTCATCGACCTCAATGATAAATTTTATTCTGGCAGGGCCCTGGATAACCGTATCGGTGGATACATGATTGCCGAGGTGGCCAGAAAAATCAAGGAAGAAAAAGTGAAGCTGCCTTTTGGCTTATACATCGTCAATGCGGTGCAGGAAGAAATTGGACTTAGGGGTGCGGAAATGATTGCGGCCAATATCAAGCCCAATGTGGCCATCATCACAGATGTCTGCCATGATACTACTGCTCCCATGTACAACAAAATCACCAGCGGGGATTATTCGGCCGGTAATGGTCCTGTATTGACCTGCGGTGCTGCGGTACACAAAAAATTGTTGGACCTAATCATAGGAACGGCCAAAAAGAATGACATTCCATTCCAGCGTTCAGCTTCATCCAGAAGTACGGGGACGGATACCGATGCATTTGCTTATTCCAACGGAGGAGTTCCTTCTGCCCTGGTATCCCTGCCTATAAAATACATGCATACCACGGTGGAGACCGCCAGCAAAAAGGACATCCACGATGTGATTCGTTTGATGAAAGCCTTTCTCCAGGATTTTGACCCGGATTTTGATTTTAGGTATTTGAAATAAAGTGGTGACTATCCAGGTGGCCCAGGGACTTTCTTTTTGCCATCAGGACGGTATTGCTTCCCGGGATTTAAAATTCGAGAGAATAGCCCAGTCGGATCTTTTCTTTGGTGCCTTATATAACCGGGGCAGGAGTGTTTTAGGACAATTTATTAAAAGAATATCATTGAAAATATATTAAAAATCATGAGCGTTTTTATCAATAAAATCATTCCGGAAATCGGTTTAATAATGTTGGAGGAGGCAGGGATAGATTATACCATATGGAGGGAGAAGCCCATTTTGGACAGGGAACAGGCCATTTATTTTTGTAAGGGACATGATGCCTTTCTCAGTGCCGGACAAAAAGGAATGGATGCCGACTTTTTTCAACAATGCAGCCACCTGAAAGTGGTCGCTTTGCATTCAGTGGGTTTTGACGGGGTGGATATTGAGGCGGCCACCCGGCAGGGCATACCTATCGGCAATACCCCCAATGTTTTGAACAAAGCCACGGCAGAAACCGCCTTGCTTTTGATGCTGACAGTGGCCAGGAAAGCGTTGTATTTGCACAAAAAAATAAAAAAAGGGGAATGGGGTATCAGTCAGCCTACAGAAGGTCTGGGGTATGATATGGAAGGGAAGGTCCTCGGGATAGTAGGACTTGGAAGGATTGGGGCCGAATTGGCCAAAATGTGTACCCAATCATGGGGGATGAAAATACTTTACCATAACCGCGGAAGGAATGAAGCCGCTGAAAAAGCATTTGGGGCAAAAAAAGTAAGCCTGGAAGAGCTACTTTCCCAGAGCGATGTGGTTTCCGTTCATACCGCCCTGACGGAAGAAACCAAAGACATGTTTGGCTATTCCCAATTTAAATTGATGAAACCAACCGGTATCTTTATCAATACGGCCAGGGGCGGTGTCCATAATGAAGATGATTTAATAAAAGCCATGGAGGATAAGGTTATTTGGGGAGCAGGCCTGGATGTGACCAATCCGGAACCCATGCAAGCCAACAATCCTTTGCTTGATATGGAAAATGCCGTTGTATTTCCGCATATCGGTTCTGCCACTAAGGAAACCAGGGACAGGATGGCAAGGTGTGCAGTGGAAAATGTAATTGCCGGATTAAAGGGGGAAAAGTTACCCTATCCCGTAAATCCGGAGGTGTATGGTTGAAAAGGCCCCTTTCCAAATTTTGATTCCTTTTCAAAGATTTTGAAAGGGTAAACGCTATCCACCCAATGCCACATCCAATATCATCATTACCGTAAAACCCCCGATAAATCCTAAGGTCGCGAGATCTGTATTTTTATCCTGCTGGGTTTCCGGGATCACTTCTTCAATGACCACAAAAATCATGGCACCTGCGGCAAAGGACAGTGCATAAGGTAATATGGGCGTAAAGAAGGTAATGGCGAAAGCTCCAAGTACCCCGGCAATAGGCTCTACAACTGCGGAAGATTGTCCTAACAAGAAACTTTTTGTCCGGCTCATTCCCATTCTTCTCAGGGGAACGGCAACAGCTATTCCTTCAGGAAGATTCTGAAGGCCAATGCCAAGGGCCAGGGCAACGGCACCTGCTATGGATGCTTCGGGAACCGCAGAGGCGGCTCCCCCAAACAATACCCCCACAGCCAAACCTTCCGGAATATTGTGCATGGTGATGGCCAAAACCAATAAGGTAGTCCTTTGCCAGGGGGTTTTGATGCCTTCCGGATTTTTAAAGTTCACATGCATGTGTGGAAGGATTTTGTCTAAGACAAAGATAAAAAGTGCCCCAGCCACAAATCCCACAGCACTTGGGAGCACCTTTCCAAATCCTTCACTTCCAGACATGCTGATGGCCGGAGCCAGCAGGCTCCAAAAACTTGCAGCCACCATGACTCCTCCCGTAAAGCCTAACATGGCATCCAAAACAGGTCTGTTCATCCTCTTAAAAAAGAAAACAAAACCCGCTCCCAGAGCCGTAACCAGCCAGGTAAATAAGGTAGCATACAAAGCAGCAGTAACCGGCGAAATGCTTCCCAGGTATTCTATTACAGGTTCAATCATGGTAATTTACAGTATTCGTTGATTAAATAACTATTTTCTTCTTATTTGCACCTGCATCAGCGCATGAAGGAAATCTGATTTCGGACCCCTCACTTTTTTTACCCACCTCTATTTTATATTCAACAAATTTAATAAGTTAGACTTGACTAACAAATATATTTGATATTTTTTATATATTTGTTTGTAAAGTCATTAAAATGATCAGCCAATCCATTGAAAACTACCTGAAGGCGATTTTTAACCAGGCCACCTCTTCTGATGAAGTGAACACTTCGGTTATTGCACAAGCCCTTGAAGTAAGTTTGCCTTCGGTAAACAGTATGGTGAAAAAATTGGCCAATATGGGTTTATTGGAATATGAAAAATATAAACCATTAAAAATCACAAAAAAAGGCAAATATGAAGCCGCTCTGGTCATACGAAAACACAGGCTTACCGAAATGTTTTTGGTGGAGAAAATGGGTTTTGGTTGGGAAGAAGTTCACGAAATAGCAGAGCAATTGGAACATGTGCAGTCCAATGATTTTTTTGACCGGATGGATGAAATATTGGGCTATCCCAGGTTTGATCCGCATGGTTCCCCCATTCCGGATAAAAAGGGTATCATCACGCCTTCTGGTTATAAACGTTTATCAGATTGTGCTCCGGGGGAAAAAGTGGTTTTAAAAGCCCTAAATTACACTTCCGACGATTTTTTGGTTTATCTCAACAGTAAAAAATTGGCCTTGGGCCTGACCCTTTCGGTACATAATATAGAGCCATTTGATAAAAATATGACTGTTTCTTATCCCCAACATCCATATGAAGTGCTATCCGCTATGGTCTGTGATAAATTAATGGTTAAGAAAACTGCTGGGAATCAAAAATAATATAAAGAATGAAAAAAATTGCACTGATCGTTGCTGGTGGTTCTGGTACCCGCATGGGTGGGCAGGTACCCAAACAATACCTGCCCATTGGAGGCCTGCCTATATTAATGCGTACCCTTAGGGTTTTTCATGAATATGATTCCAACATAAAAATTATTTTGGTCCTCCCCCTGTCGGATTTTGATTATTGGGATACTTTGTGCCAAACCCATAATTTCACGATTTCACACTCCTTGGTGGCGGGAGGAGCATCTCGGTTCCAATCTGTAAAAAATGGTTTGCAATCTATCCCCGGTGATGCCGGGCTGGTGGCCATTCATGACGGCGTCAGGCCCTTTGTTGCCAAAGAGGTGATCCGTATGAGTTTTGAAGAAGCCGAACGGGCAGGTAGTGCCATTGCAGTGATTCCCCTGAAGGATTCCATACGGAAAGTAGGGGAGTATGGAAAGTCCTATTACCAGGAAAGGCATCATTTCAGATTGGTGCAGACCCCTCAGACCTTTGCCTTGCCAAAAATCAAACAGGCTTATCAGTCGGCAGAAAAATCATATTTTACCGATGATGCTACGGTTTACGAGGAGCAGGGTTGGCAGGTAACCCTTATTCAAGGCAATTTGGATAATATTAAAATTACCACCCCGGATGACCTTGAATTTTCCACCTTCATTTTGGAAAGGAAAAAATTCACCGATCCATAGAAGCGGTTTACCGATTTAACAAGTTATTTTAAAGAACGCCATTTCCAGTTGCTCTTTCGAATGACTAAATTTGTTTGGTTAAAAAAACATAAAATGCCATGAGGACAAGAAGAAACGGAAACGAAGCATTGGGTGTACTTATATTGGTTATAGGTATCCTTTTATTGGTCAAACAGTTGGGGATATTTCTTCCCGGATGGATATTTTCCTGGCCGATGATATTGATTGCCATCGGCGTTTATACCGGATACAAGCACGGGTTTGAAAATGCCGGGTCCATTATTTTGTTGCTTATCGGGGGTTTTTTCCTTCTTCGGGATAAAATCCATCTCCCTTCCCATGTTGTTTCTTATATAATTCCGGTAGGATTGATCATACTGGGGCTGACGATTGTATTTAGAAGAAAAAAAAACCTTGAAATAGATTGGAGCAAATGGGAGGGTAATTACGACAGATGGGAGAAAAAGCTCCGCACTGGTACCGCAAAACCTACTGGCAATGAGGATGATAAAAGAAGATTTGATGCTGATTTCCTGAATGTTGATGCCATATTTTGTGGTTTGAAAAGAAAGGTCATTTCCAAGAATTTTAAAGGAGGCGAAATCACCACCATCTTTGGAGGTGCGGACATTGATTTTATGCATGCAGACATAAAGGATCCTGCCGTATTAAAGGTCTCGGTAGCTTTTGGCGGGATCAAGCTGATCGTACCTCCCCATTGGGATGTACAGCTTGGTGTGAGTAACATAGCTGCTGGGGTAGAGGATAAAAGGTATGTGCCACAATCGGGTGTGGATGCAGAAAAGAAGTTGATCATTACAGGTTCGGTGGTATTTGGGGGTATAGAGATTATTTCATACTAAACGCCCATGAAAGCCAATGAAATACAACTTGAAAAATTGACACCGGGGCCTTTGGATATTCTGATGTTTTTGGTTTTGGCTTTTTCTGGTATTTTATTCCCCTATTGTATTCAGGTCAATACTGGTATTTGGCTTGCCGGCCTTGATTTTTCTTTGTTGATGGCATTGTCCACGGTGTTTTTAGCCAAAATGGTCATGGACAAGTCACTGGCAGGAGAACTCACTTACCGGCTTTTTTTGGAAAGAACCCTATCGGTTCGCCTGTTGTTGTTGCTATGCTATTATATTGTGTCGATATTCATCCTTCACGGAAAAAATGAAGTTAAAATCGGTTTTGGGTATAAAAGACCCTTGAGTAAAATGGATCCTAAAATTTTTCTTAAAAAAACAACCATGCCCTCCCCATTGGAAAGGCATGGGCATCAATATTCGTCTTCGTTGAAGAAGAAATCATCTTTGGTGGGATAATCCGGCCAGATTTCCTCAATATTTTCATATGGCTCCCCATCGTCCTCCAGTTCCTGAAGGTTTTCTACCACTTCCAAGGGCGCCCCAGACCGGATGGCAAAATCAATTAACTCATCCTTGGTGGCTGGCCATGGCGCATCTTCCAAATAAGAAGCTAGTTCTAAAGTCCAATACATAATCTACACAAGTTTATATGTCCCCGTTTAATGGGGTGCAAAAATATAAATTCTTTTCAAAACTTAAACATTTACGAATCAATTGTTTGAGAGTTCTTTTAAAATATGGTTTTTGACATCGACCTTTCTTTTATAAGCACTTATCTTTCTTCTCATTATGGCGTCAAAATTATCTTCCTGAGACCTGAAATTTTCGGCATTTTCTTTAATGGTATCCAATTCCCGTTGATCCCTCGCGATCAGATCTTTCAAAAGGCCTGATTTGATCTGCTGTTGTTCACTGATCGGTTTATCATCAAAATCCTGATATTTTGAGTGACAAAGCTTATCAAGAAATGATTTTTCAAAAACAATTTCTGAAAAGAATACGAATGCCCCAATACTTTGTTGTGCATTTCGGGGTTTTTTTGGAGGAAGTTTTCTCCATTCGGCCTGAAGCTTTTTCGCTTCTTCCAGTTTGTAATTGTCCACTGGCCCCATGGAAAGTTTTTTCATTTCCTCGGCCATGCGCTCAATTTTCTTGATCACCAGGCCTGGGCTGATTTTAGGGATACTTTGGGCGTACCTTTTATATTTACTGAAAATCCGGTTGTTCAATTTGGAAAATTCATCCCATATGGGCTGTCTTTTGTCGGCAGGTACCCTGCCAGAGGTTTTCCATTGTTTTTGGATTTTTTTGCTGATTTCAAAGGCCAGTTTCGCATCAGCCATATCATGGGCCTTCCTCGCCTGATCCAAAAGATCCTCATAGACTTTGACATTTTGCTCGGCTTGAAGCGCCAGGCCATCAAAAAAGTTTTTCCTGTTGCTGTAAAATACATCCAAGGCATTCTGAAAACCCGCTTCAATTTCTTCCGCCAGTTCCTTTTCTACCGGGCCGGTTTTTAGCCACTTTAATTTCAGGCTTTTAAATGCCTCGGAAGCCACCTTCCAGTCTGTACTGTTTTTAATTTCCTCCGCTTCCTGAATCAGTGCTTTTTTTATTTCAAGGTTTTTTTGCCTGTTAGATTGAATGATTTCTTCAAGCAAGGCTTCCTGTTGTTCCAATTCCTGGATCAAAGCGGGAAAATCTCCAAGACCATCGTAACTTTTCAACGATTCTTTAAGATGAATCAACTTCATGAGAAAAGAACCTTTATTCTGATTTTCCTCAATATCGGATTTGAGTTTTTCCACCTTTTGACGGACCATTTCATAGCGGTCCTCAAAATATTTAATTGTGGAAGCCTCATCTTCCTTTACTTCACCGATTATTCTGTCCTCATGGCCTAAAAAACCTTTCAAATAGACTTTATCTTCTTTTATATATCCATAGGGATGTTCCGTCATGATCAACAAGGTTGGTTGTGATTTTGGAGTGGTTTTTCAATTTTCTGCAAATTAATTAAATATGCTTCATTTATCCTAAGAAAGGTGATTTTTTACCATCTTTGTTGCTTGAATTAAATGTTATTGAACCATGAGTAATGAAAAAATAATTTTTTCTATGGCAGGCGTTTCAAAAGTTTACCCTCCACAGAAGAAAGTATTAAAAGATGTTTATCTTTCATTTTTTTATGGGGCCAAAATCGGGGTCTTGGGACTCAATGGCTCTGGAAAAAGCTCCCTGTTGAGAATTATTGCCGGTGTGGACAAAGAATATTTGGGCGAAGTGGTCTGGTCTCCAGGCTATTCAGTGGGAATGTTAGAACAGGAGCCGGTGTTGGAACCGGAAAAAACCGTTAAGGAAGTAGTGGAGGAGGCGGTAGCAGGGACCATCGGATTATTAAGGGAATTTGAAGCCATCAATGAAAAATTTATGGATCCCGCTTTGATGGAAAATCCAGATGCCATGGAAAAACTTATACAGCAGCAGGGTGATGTTCAGGAAAAACTTGATGCTGTTAATGCCTGGGAGCTTGATGTCATGTTGGACAAGGCCATGGATGCCCTGCGGCTTCCCCCTGCGGAAGCCCCTGTCAAAAACCTTTCAGGTGGTGAAAAGAGAAGGGTGGCCTTGTGCAGGTTGTTGCTTCAGGAACCCGATGTGTTGTTATTGGACGAACCCACCAACCACCTGGATGCAGAATCGGTACATTGGCTGGAACAACATTTAAAAAATTATAAAGGTACCGTCATTGCTGTTACCCACGACAGGTATTTTCTGGACAATGTGGCCGGATGGATATTGGAACTGGACAGGGGAGAAGGAATTCCCTGGAAAGGAAACTACTCCAGCTGGCTGGAACAAAAACAGGAAAGACTGAAGAAAGAGGAAAAAACAGAATCCAAACGTCAGAAAACCCTGGAAAGGGAACTGGAATGGATCCGGATGTCGCCCAAAGCAAAACAGTCCAAAGGAAAAGCACGGCTCAGTGCGTATGAAAAACTGATTGGGGAAGATGCCAAAGAAAAGGAATCCAAATTAGAACTGTATATTCCCCCCGGACCGCGGTTAGGTGCCAAGGTAATTGAGGTAAATGGGGTTTCTAAGTCCTATGGAGACAAGCTATTGTTTGATGACCTTTCCTTTTCCCTTCCCCAGGGTGGAATAGTAGGAATAATAGGTCCCAATGGTGCTGGGAAATCCACGCTGTTTAAATTGATTACCGGGAATGAAAAACCAGATTCAGGAAATTTTGAAATTGGCGAAACGGTAGAAATTGCCTATGTAGATCAGGAGCACAATACCCTTGACCCCAAAAAATCCGTTTATGAAATTATTTCGGATGGCAATGAATTTATCCGTTTAGGGAATAAGGAAATGAATGCCAGGGCTTATGTAAGCAAATTTAATTTTGCAGGGGCAGACCAGGAAAAAAAGGTGGGGGTACTTTCAGGTGGTGAAAGAAACCGGGTACACCTGGCCATGACCCTGAAAGAGGGAGGCAACCTGCTGCTTTTGGATGAGCCAACCAATGACCTTGATGTCAATACCCTGAGATCACTGGAAGAAGCCTTGGAAAATTTTGGTGGTTGTGCCGTGATCATTTCCCACGATAGGTGGTTTCTGGACCGGATATGCACCCATATTCTTGCTTTTGAGGGAGACTCTTCCGTATATTGGTTTGAAGGCAATTTCACTGATTATGAAGAAAACAAGAAAAAACGGCTCGGTGATGTAACACCCAGGCGAATTAAATACAAAAAACTAAAATAGGAAAGCCTGGGCCCGGAAATGGGCCCCTTTTTATGTTTATTATGCGGAAACGGATGTCGGGAAAGGATGAAAACCGGTATCAATCCAGTGGTATTAAAAAAAAGATCCATTGATACTGAATGGTTTGTAATGTGGCAAAAAATGGGTGAGTGGATGCCTGGAAAGAAGGAATTTGGAAAAATCACTTTTTAATCAATTATGGTAAAAATTGGATTATTGTCGGACAGTCATGGCAGCATAGAAAAGCCTGCCTTGGAGGCCCTGAGTGATGTTGATGAAATATGGCATGCCGGTGACGTGGGGGATGCCGCGGTGTTGGAAGCTTTTCCGAAAGGGAAAAAGAAACGGGTGGTATTCGGGAATATTGATGATAGCCATTTAAGAATGGCGTTGGAGGAAGAGTTGTTTTTTGAAGCAGCCGGGCTTAAAGTGTTGATGACCCACATCGGTGGTAAACCGCCAAGATATGCCAAAGGCATTAAAAAAAGAATTATGACCTTAAAACCTCAACTTTTTATCTGTGGGCATTCCCATATCTGTAAAGTTGAATTTGATAAGACCTTGAATTGCTTATATATGAATCCAGGTGCCATTGGCAACCAGGGTTTTCATTTGGTCAAGACTTTGTTAAAATTTGAAATCAATGAGGGTAAGATCCAGAATCTGAACGTGGTGGAACTGGGAAGAAGGGGAAGAAAATAAAAAACCCAGGTTCAACTGGGTAATTTCTCTTTAAAAAAAACTTATTTCTTTTTGGAAAATTCTTTTTTGATTTCCTCTACGTCCACATTTTTAATGACCGGCTTAGCACTTAACTGCTTGATCTTTAGTACCCTTTCGTTTTGGGATTGCCTTTTCCTTTTCAGTTTTCTCTTTAAAGTAGTTATAGCCATGGTATATTGAATTTTACGAATTTCTTTGAATTGAAGGGCAAAGGTAATGATAATCTCCTTAAAATCATGAAATTTTAGGCAAGAATATTTTTTCCTGGACATGGTCTTTCGATTTCCTGTACATTATCCCCCATATTTTTTTAACTTTGGGCGAAATTCAGTGATATAAGCATGCAGAAACCAGGTATACCCAAAGGCACCAGGGATTTTGGCCCGGATGAAATGGTCAAACGAAACTATATATTGGATACCATCAAAGAAACCTTCCGTCTCTTTGGGTATGTACAACTGGAAACACCAGCGATGGAAAACCTCGCCACCCTTACCGGAAAATATGGGGATGAAGGGGATCAGTTGTTGTTTAAAATATTAAACAGCGGTAGCTTCTTAAAAAAGGTATCGGATGGCGATTTCAAAGAGGGAGAAGGTGTGGTGTTGCCTCAAATTGCTGAAAAAGGCCTGCGTTATGACCTAACTGTACCTTTTGCCCGGTATGTGGTGATGAACAGGAATGAAATTACATTCCCTTTCAGACGGTTTCAAATGCAGTCAGTGTGGAGGGCAGACAGGCCCCAGAAAGGTCGGTACAGAGAGTTTTATCAATGCGATGCGGATGTGGTGGGGACCGATAGCCTCATTTGTGAAGCCGAGATATTTGCCATGATCAAAAGGGTTTTTGGAGCCTTCGGATTGAAGGATTACACGATCCGTGTGAATAACCGGAAAATACTTACCGGAATGGCCGAAGTCATTGGTGCCCATGGGAAAGAAGGGGATCTGTGTGTGGCCATCGATAAATTGGATAAAATCGGTTGGGAAAAAGTTAAGGAAGAACTTTTTGACAAAGGTTTTTCAAAGGAATCCGTAATGGCCCTCGAACCGGTGATCCAGCACCAAAGTAGTGGTAACCGGGAGTTGATTTCATTTTTAAAGCAGTTTTTAGGCCAAAACCCTTCCGGGTTAAAAGGAATAGCCGAATTGGAGGAAGTCTTTGAATACCTACGTCAAATAGGGGAAACTGAGGAAAACATTCAGTTTGATGCGGTCCTGGCCAGGGGATTGTCCTATTATACAGGCGCTATCTTTGAAGCGAATGTGGGGGGTGTTTCCATTGGCTCCGTGAGCGGAGGAGGAAGGTATGATAACCTTACCGGCGTATTTGGATTACCTGACTTGTCTGGAGTGGGATTTTCTTTTGGGGTGGATCGGTTATATGATGCTTTGCAACAGCTGCATCTTTTTCCTGAAAGCAAACAGGAGGGCACCAAGGTGCTTCTGGCCCATTTTGGAGAAGGGGAAAGAAAGGAGGGCCTGAAGGTGTTGGGGGCATTAAGGAGAAATCAAATTTCTTCAGAAATTTACCCGGATAATGCCAAAATAAAAAAGCAGTTTAATTACGCGGATAAAAAAAACATACCGTATGTAGCGGTGATTGGTTCAGAAGAGTTGGTAAACAGGGTACTTACCTTGAAAGACATGAAAACAGGGCAGCAAAGCACCTTATCAATAGAAGAACTTTTGATATTTTTTAGGAAATAAATCTTTTAGCCCCAATGAATTAATCAATTTGATGAATGGCATGAATGGGG
>JBBDSB010000074.1:0-12050 GCA_040905205.1 Cyclobacteriaceae bacterium | reverse complement strand
TCCTGCCTGCCACATAATTGATGATGGTAAAAATGTTCATGTTTTCAAATTGCTCCTTGTAGGCACTCAACCTGCTTTTGGCTACCAACTGTAACAATACCGTATTGTCCCCTTCAAAAGTAGTGTAAATATCAGTGTCATTTTTTAAGGCATCGATCCGGTTTTCTGATAAGTAGGCTTTTCCTCCACAAGCTTCCCTGCATTCCTGTAGCGTAGCGGTATTATGCCAGGTGACGAAGGATTTCATCCCTGCCGCCAAAGCTTCTATTTCCTGCATTTCATCTTCTTGTCTGTTCAGAAACCTTTTCGTTACATATTCCATGGAAAAATGACAGGCATAGGTTTTTGCCAATAAAGGCATTAAACGTCTTTGGTGCATGCGATAATTGAGGATGGGTACCTCACTGCCTCCTTCCGGTCCAAATTGCCTCCGTTGGTCTCCATATCGAATGGCTATGGTCAATCCGGATTTGGAAGCAGCCAAAGCTGATCTGGGAATACCTATCCTTCCACCTACCAGGGTGCCAAGCATAGTAAAAAACCTTTTATTATCACTTGCAATAGGACTTTGAAAATTGCCTTTGGCATCTACACCGGAAAACCTGTCGAGCATGTTTTCTTTGGGGATGATGACCTGTTCGAAAGCTATCAATCCATTGTCGACCCCGTTTAAGCCCATTTTTCTTCCACAATCTTCGATGTGAATCCCGGGTAATGCATTTCCATTGTCATCCCTTAAAGGGACCACAAAAGCACTGACGCCATAATCCTTCCCCTCAATGATCAATTTGGCAAATACAGTCGCCATTTTCCCATGCATGGCAGCGTTGCCTATGTATTCTTTTCTGGCCTTTAAATGAGGAGTATTGATGGTAAAGGTTTTCTCATCATGGTTATAGGTGGCGGTGGTTTCGATACCTTTCACATTGGAGCCATGGTTGGTTTCAGTCATGGCAAAACAACCCGGGAGCTCAAGGGTTCCTATGTCTTTCAGGTATTTTTGATGGTGTTTTTGCGTGCCCAAAGAGTGGATACTCATCCCCCATAGGCCAAATTGAACCCCAAATTTGATGACCATACTGAGGTCACGGTAACTGAGGGTTTCCATCACCGTAAAATAACCCTCCATATCATTTTTTCCACCATAAGCTTCCGGGAAGCCGATGGCACCGTAACCTTTCTGTGCCAATAACTGGCACCATTTCAAAGTTTGATTACGGTATTTTTTTAGGTCCGAAGGATCTACATAATCGAATGCTTCCCCTTCAATCAATTTTTTAATTTCATCTATCAAAGGTTTTCTTTTCCCATCCAGTAAAGCGGTAAGCTTGGGAATTTCAAAATTCTCACTTGTCGTGTAACCGGTAGTAATGTTTTTATGAGAGGATTTGAAACTGAAAACCGCTGATTTCCCGATGATACCCAAGGCTTTTTCCAGGTCTATCAGCTCTGACTCCGTAGCAGCCATATCAACTTTGGACCAATATTCGGGATCTTCCTTTTTTAAAAGTTGGATGCCCACTTCTACCAAGTGGTGGTATTCATTATTGTCTTGGATGGAGTTTTGGATTTTTTTGTACCATGTTTCCATTTCTTCCCGGTTTGGAGGTGTTTCCGGATCAAGTTTTGATTTCAGGTATTCCTTGTCCTCCGGACGCAACCAATCACTTGCTTCCAGAAACCGGCTAAAGGAATTGAATTCCTTTTTACTTAAAATGGTATCAGACCAGACAATATACAGGGTGGGCAATAAAATTAAACTTCCAGAAGTGGGTTGGGCATCGATTTGTTTCATGGAACAGTAAGGTTTTTTAATCCCAAAAAGATAAGGAATTTATTGGCCAAACTTCAAAAATCAATCCAATTTTCGAGTTTCTCAGGAAATTTAAAATTGGCTATAAAGTAGTGTTTTTGAGATTCATCTGATAATTGGGCCAGGTTTTATTAGTCTAAAATAACAAGGATAAATAAGGGGAAAATTGTCCCAATGCCCTAAATTTTGTCCCATTCAGCTGTATTTTTAATATTCAGGGAATCGGAATTGAATTGGGGATCAAGGCCTTGTTTTCTTTGATCCATGTAATGCTTTAACGCATCCATGGCAGGTTTCCTCAACAACAAAATGGCAATGACATTGAGCCATGCCATCATGCCCACCCCAATATCTCCCAGCATCCATGCCAACTCAGCGGTTCTGATGGTGCCGTAGAAGGTAGCCACCAATATCAAGGCCCTCAACATCAACAAGGGCCATTTTTGCTTGCTTTTTCTTTGTAAAAAACTAAGATTGGTCTCTGCAATATAATAATAAGCCATGATGGTAGTAAATGCAAAAAATGCCAGCGATATGGCTACAAATCCTGCACCCAAAGTGGGAAAGTGTTTGCTGATGGCAGCCTGGGTGTATTCAGGACCGATGGCTGCTCCGGGGAGGTTTTCAATAATAAATCCCCCTTCGGGGTTAATGACGTTGTATTGCCCGGTAAAAAGGATCATAAATGCCGTGGCGGTACAGATAAATAAAGTATCCACATAAACGGAAAATGCCTGAACCAAACCCTGTTTGACAGGATGACTGACTTCGGCGGCGGCAGCAGCATGGGGTGCGGTTCCCTGCCCGGCCTCATTGCTGTAAATGCCCCTTTTGATCCCCCAGGAAATGGCCATTCCAAACACACCTGCAAAAGTAGACTCCATGTTAAAAGCGGATGAAAGAATAAGCATTATGACTTGTGGTATTTCTGCAATATTTATCACCATGATGATCACTGACATCAAAATATAACCCGCGGCCATAAAGGGTACCACAATTTCTGCTACTTTACCTATCCTTTTTACACCACCAAAAATGATAAGGGCCAAGAAAAAACAAATGATAAGACCTGTTACCCAAACCGGAATGGAAAAAGCATTTTCCACACTTAAGGCAATGCTGTTGCTTTGAACCCCTGGAAGAAAAAATGCGGTACTCAAAATGGTGGCAAAGGCAAATAGCATCGCATACCACCGGATGCCAAGGCCTTTCTCAATATAAAATGCAGGACCGCCCCGGTATTGTCCATCTTTGGTTTCTTTATATAACTGTCCCAATGTGGCTTCAATAAAGGCAGAGGCACTTCCTAAAAAAGCAATGATCCACATCCAGAATATTGCCCCCGGTCCACCCATGGCTATGGCTGTGGCCACCCCGGCGATATTTCCTGTGCCTACCCGGCCTGAAATGGCAATGGCAAAGGCCTGGAAAGAGGAAACCCCTTTTTCAGAAGATTGACCACCAAATAATAATTTCACCATTTCCTTTACATACCGGACCTGTAAAAATCTGGTCACGATTGAAAAGTAAATGCCAGCTCCCAGACAAAGGACGATTAAGGCATTACTCCAAATGATATCGTTGATTGATTTAATGATGGTCTCCATATAAGATCGTGGATTTTAAAATATTTGCAAGCCACAAAGAAAACCAAAATATGTTTAAATCTTATTTTGACCCCTGAAATTATACTGATTGATGAAAAAAACTTTCCTCAAATTAGAATTAAGGTAACTATTAGCACTTGAATTTTTTTTTCTCATTTTGAACCTCCCCGAATGCTTGATGTGGATCTTTTATCGAAATGAAAACAGAGATTTTGATTACCTTTGTATCAATATAGTATGATGGAAATTTATTCATCAAAAATAAACCTTGGCTTGCATGATTGAATTAGGAAAGGTAGTTTCTTTACCCATCAACCGCTTTACTGATAACGGCGCCTACCTGGCTTTGAGCGAAGGGGGGGAGTTGCTGCTACCCAAACGCTACCTGACCGGTGAGGAGAAAGAAGGGGATGAATTAGAGGTGTTTGTATATACAGACAGTGAGGACCGCCCCGTAGCCGTAACAGACCGCCCTGTTGCGGTTTTGGATGAATTTGCAGTGATGGAAGTGAAATCCGTCACGGGACATGGGGCTTTTTTGGATTGGGGTTTGCCAAAAGATTTATTTTTGCCCAATTCGGAAATGGGTAAAAAAGTGGCGGTAGGGGAAAAATGCCTTGCCATGGTTTGCTTGGATTACCGAACCGAAAGGTTGATCGCCGTAAGCAAATATGAGGACTTTATACTTTCCGATACGGCTGCCTTTGAAGCCGGGCAAGAAATCACCGGGTTGGTTTTTGATCAAACAGAACTGGGTTATAAGGTATTGATTGCTGACTTTTACGAGGGGTTACTTTACGGAAATGAAATCTTCAATCCTGTGGAAATCGGTGAGAAAGTACGGGTATTTATCAAAAAAGTAAGAGAAGATGGCAAATTGGATCTGCAATTGCCCCCTATCGGAAGACAGAAATTTGAAGAGGGTTCGGAAAAAATATTGAATTTACTGAAAGAAAAGGCCTTTTTACCCTTACATGATAAATCTGATCCCAAAGAAATAAAAGCGGTGTTGGGGATGAGTAAAAAACATTTCAAGCAATCCATTGGTCAACTGTACAAAAAGAAATTGATCTTGATCAAAGGGGATGGCATATCCCTGAAATAATAGCCTTTATCGGCTTTTTCCTGAAATGTAAAGTTGGATTAACCCATTTTACTAATTTTCAGGCTATTTTGAATTAGATCAGTAAAATTTGAACACTTTTAGTCTTAATATAGGAATGAATTTAAAGTCTTTATTATTTTGCAGCTTCAATTAAGATTAAAACAAAATGGATAAAGAACCAAGAAGCTTTTTAGGCATAGATGTAGGGGGAACCCACGTTAAAATCGGACGGATAAATACCAAAGGGGAAATTTTGGATTTTGCCAAAGAGGATACAGCTGCGCTTAAAAATAATAGTGAGGGATTTAATATGGCCTTTGTAGAAGTGGTTGGTGAATACCTCAATAAATTTCCTGACCTAACCGACGTGGGAATTGGACTTCCGGGATTGGTAAGCAAAGACCGAACAACTACCCTGGAAATACCTGCTATACCCGAATTAAATGGATTTGATTTAAAAAGTGCCTTATTAAACAGATACTCTTCTTTCGTTTTTCACCTTGAAAATGATGCCAGTGCAGCAGCCGTTGGTGAATACCAATTTGGTAAAGGAAAGGTGCCTGAAAGTTATTTGTTCATTACTTTGGGTACCGGAATAGGTAGTGCCTTGATTTTAGATGGCAAGATATTTAAAGGGGCTAGGGGCAACGCCATGGAAATGGGTCATATGCTGTCACGAAATAACAGCCGTCTCGAGCCCCTTATTGGCCGAAATGGCATTCTTAATATATGCAAACGGTATATGGAAGCCTACCCCAATGAATTGGGGGAATTGAAAGGGGCTGAATTGGGTATGCATTTGTTGGTAGGTGCCGCTCAAAAGGATAATAAAATCGCCTTGGCCACATTTGCAGAAGTAGGGGAAATCTTGGGGGAAGCTATCGTTTCTACCATCAGGATTCTGGATGTCAATGATATTTATTTTGGAGGTGGAATTTCTGCCGCCCTGCCGTTTATCCAACCGACTTTGGATAAAACGGTACACCAATACCTGACGCCTTATTACCTTTCTGACATTAAAATGAGAAAAGCCACTTTGGAAAATAATGCAGGCACACTGGGGGCTGCGGCCCTTTGTTTTATGGATTAAGCTCCGTCACGGTGACTTCACTCACTCTATTGATGGCATTCATTCTAAAAAGAACCTTTAAAGGTTCTTTTTTTATGTCCTCTTGGCACCTGTCAGAAGGCTCTAAAAAATAGATAAAAAAACTTTGGCTTTTATCAATTAATTCCACCCTGTCCGGCCTGCCAAAGGTTAGGATGATTTCCTGATTAAAACTGCCCAAAAAAGAATTTTTAATTTTTCTCAGTTCATCCATATCCTGTAATCTGAGTCCCTTACAACCGTTCCTGTCTTTTTTCCAGTTATCAAGGTCTAAGTCTCCTGTATCCAGTTTCCCGGTACAGGAGGAAATGGAAACGACATACATAAATGTTAAAAACAAATAATAGGGGTATTTCATATGTTTATAATTGATTTTTAGCGGCCATATGGAATCTCGCATGTTGAATAATCATCCCTCTGTATGTCGCTTGCGTCATGCTCGATTTCATAATTAAATGGTTACTGCAAATGTTTGATGGGTTCTGAACGCTAAAATTATGCAGATAGTTTGGTATGCTATTAAAAAGACCGGGAGCATCCACTTTCAACAGGAAATATTTTAAAGCTTATTTTTAATAAATAGCAGATTTTTAACTTTTTTCATTGACTAAATGGAATCTTAACCGGTTTAGAAGCAGAAAGTGGGTATTCATCTCCCAGATAAGTCATGGTCGCTTCCCTGTCTACTTCTACCCGGATTACCTGTCCGCTTTCCAATTGAAGCATAAATTGACAGTTTTCACTGAAACGAACATCCACCGTACCATCTCCATCCAGATCCATACGCTTTCCTTCACCTCCTGCTGCGGTATGCCCGATATAGGTTTTTTCACCAATCTGTGCTAATGCCGTAGAAAAGCCATCTTTGGTCCAGGAAAAGGAAGACAGCAAATCACCTGCATCCGGATCAGCAGGGGATTTGGGATAAACCATCAGGTCTACAGAAGGTTCCTTACTTTCAAATCTTAAGGGTTTTAGCCAACCATAGGTGCTTCTGATGGAAGTTGCTTCGGAATGGATTTGGGTATCTTCGTTCAGGCTTATAAAGTATTGTTTGTCCCCATTCTCCTCATAACCCGTAAAAACCATCTGCTCTTTAATTCCGGTTTGGAGCGGTCTCCCATCATTTTCCAAAAGGGGGACTGTCAGCCCATAAGGGAGGGATTGGGGGGTACTGAGCCTGCTTACCACCAGATCAGGGGTAACCGTAAAATGCTGTTTAAAATAGGGGCCACCCCTGCCGGTACCATAGGAATAATGCAGGGTAAATTTTACCAATAGGGGGTGGACAAAATGTACTTCCGGTACGGCTTGATAATTGGCGGCAAGATCTGCGATCCTTAACCAATGGCCTCTTTCTACCCATTCCGGCCCAAATGTTACCCCACTTAAGATCCTGTAGGTATCCAGGGTATCTCCGCTGCCTGTCTTAAGATCAAACCGGGTGCCTGCTTTCAGGTCATGCTCTCCATCGGAGGGACCCAGTCTGGCATCCCACCCTGATTTACTAAACCTGATCACCCCCAGTGGGGTCCAGCTGAGGTTGTACTTGGGGATGCTTGCTCCACGCAGGTTGGCCACTACTTGCAGGCCACCGGCATTGGCAAAGAAGGCACCAAATTTATCATCGGTTTTTAATGTATAACCTCCCACTTCAGTTGGAGCCGGCTTTTCCCGGATGTCAGATTGCCTGCTCAACCAGGCCTCCGAAAGGTGCTGAATGGTTGCCCCTGTGTAATTGCCCCATTGGCTGGCAGGTTGGTAGCCTACCCTTAATCCCGGTTCAAAATGATTTTTGGTGATAAAAAAGGACCCTTCCCATGGTTGATCAGTTCTTTGCCACCTTAAAATACTATTGAAAGCCAAATTTGCAGCCCTGCGGTATTGGCCTGCCAGAAGGCTGTCTCCCTCGCTTAGAGCATCCTCTGCCAGGCTTTCAAATGCCAATTGGTAAAGCACATCATTGAAGATATGGTTATCCGTTCGACCATTGGCAGGTGCCTGACCATCCGGGGCCTGTAACAGCAGACTCGTATGTGTGCCTTGTCGAATGGCCAATTTCATTTCCGCTGCAGAAGGGCCATCATAGCCTTCCATTACCAGGCCAATTAAGTTACCCCTGCCGACTGCTTCCACGGCCAAAGATTGTGGATCACTGCTCCAATCCTGATACAGGTTCCATTTGTCATGCACAATCCTGACTCGTTGGGAAAGCTCATGCCAGGCCGTTTCTATAAAGGCTACTGCCTGATCTCTTTCTACCAAACCCAGTTTCACACGGGTCCATTCTCCCTTCATGGCATAAGTCCTCCAGTTATTGATTCTGCCATCAAAATTTTGCATGACTTTGGATAAGGGGGTTTTCATTCTATCTTGCCAGGTTCGATATCGTTCTTTATCAATATGGGGTCGGTATAATGCCAGCCCATGGGATAAAGGGCTGATAAAAAATTCTCCGTGTTCATCAGGTATGGCCTTGCTTCCCGCCGCAAAGTTTCCCGTGCTGTGTTCCATGGCCAGGATTCCTGCTTCTTTTAAGTCATTGCCCCTTCCTGCTTTTAATAAAACCCCTACGGCAAAGGCAAAATAAGGGGTGGCGTATTGGTGTTCCCGGTCCAGGTAGGGGTCAATGATGGCACCAGATGCACTTTGATGCCTGGCTACTACCTTGCAAGTAGCTTCTATGGCATCTAAAAATTCAGATTTATCCTGTTGGGATGGCTGCCAGGGTTCTGAAGTCAGGTGAAAAGGAAGGTCAGGCAGAGATAAAGGGAGGTCCTGGGCATTAACCTGCGAAAGATTAAAACCAAAAAATGAAAATAAACAGGCAATTTTATAGTAAGGACACTTCATCATTTGTATAGGTTTACGGGTTATTTAAAATTGATAATTGATGATTTCACTTTTTCCTTTATATAGTACTTTAATGCTCATTTTTTCTGATCCTGGTTTTGTTTTTCCCATCATCTCCACCTGTATTTCGGGGAGCTCTTTTTGATAAGGTACAAGTGTAGTGATGAACCTTTTGAAGCATGCCCGGATGGACAAATTTTTGTGGAAAAACTACTGGAGACGCTGATAAAATGGTCTGAGAAATTATTGAAAATGGATTTAAGACTAACAAAAATAAAAGCGGGGTGATTTTTATTTTCATCATGAGGACGGGGTTTATTTTAATTTAACATAAAATTAACTTTCAATTTCTTTTATTAAAATTCTATCCCATTTATTTTTAGTGATGCGGTAAGCAGGATTGGAAAGTAATTATTAAATCACCTATTTCACCAAAAAAAGGTTTGAATGGAAATCCTTCATTTTAAAAATGCGAAAATTTTATAAACAATCAGGTTATTTTTTAAATAAAAACGCTTAAATTTTTAAAAAATATTTAATCATTTTGATTTAATGATTTGATAACCGTAAAGATGAAATCTTTGCTTATTATTGAATTTACTTTGTTTTCCCTACTTCAACAGCTACCAAATGAAGGATTCTGATAAAATATTGTTACAGTCAATGGCTTCCGGGAATGTAAAAGCCTTTGATGCGATTTACAATAAATATTGGTATGGATTAGAATCCATTCAAATGAATGACCCCGGCATGAAATGTTCGGTTACCGGCACCTATACCCGAATGACCCTTGAAGAAATCATGGAAACCATTAAATACGCAACCGGCATCGCTTATGAAATAGAAGGAAAAAAATTAAAAGTAAGAAAGGGAAATTGCTAAAAGTGGCGCTATTGCACTAGCGCCACCTGATATCGGCAATCCATTTTAAATATGAATCACAATTAACCATTACAAAGTTATGAAAAAAAAGTTGCTCATCCTTTTTATGAGGATCACTATGCGCATGTTAACCATCGGAGGCCTCTTGTATTTGGGCTTGGGAGTAGGATGGGCACTGAATTCCAATGCCCAGGTAATGAAGGAGACCATGGTCCGACTTCCTATGGAAGTGGATAAATTGGCTAATATTTTCACCCATATAGAAAGACAAACGGATTTTACCTTTGTCTATGAAAATGGGTTGGACAGGGAACTGGTTTTGGATTTAGAAATTGCCCATTCCGATGTGGAAACCATTCTAGGAGAAATTTCCAGAAAAAGTCATTTAATTTTTAAACAGATCAACACAACCATTACGGTTGGCCAGAAACAGCTCGATGATGCCAGTGAACAATTGGCAGTATTGGATTTGATTTCGGGTCGGGTTACCGACAAGAATGGTGCTCCCATTCCGGGTGCAACCATTTTAATAGAAGGTTCTAATATAGGGACAGCTACGGATATTGATGGAAATTTTTCCATTGAAGCACCCGAGGGAGCAGTGCTGTTGGTATCTTTTATCGGTTATGAATCTATTAGAGTGGAAGTAGGTAACCAAACCAATCTGAACATTACCTTGTCTGAAGACGAATCCTCATTGGATGAATTTGTTGTTGTGGGTTATGGGTCCGTGGAGCGAAGAGAAATGACCGGGTCCATTGCTTCCATAGGTCGACAGGATATCGTAAGTGAACCCATGTATTCATTTGAAAACCTTTTACAAGGTAGGGCTGCGGGTGTTGATGTGGTGGCTGATAGTTACAGACCCGGTGCTGGTTCTACCGTCCGAATCCGGGGCGCCAGATCATTGGTAGCTGGAAATGATCCGTTGATTGTTATGGACGGAATTCCCATTGCTGGCAATCTGATGGATATTAACCCATCTGATATTGAATCAATCGAAATATTGAAAGATGCTTCTGCCACGGCAATATATGGTTCCAGAGGGTCAAATGGAGTAATTTTAATTACTACCCGTCGGGGCTATTCAGGGGGTACCCAAATAGAATACAGTGGTTTTGCAGGCTATCAACGGATTTCAAATAAGGTGGACCTGATGAATGCAGAAAGGTTTACCGAAATGCAGCGGGAAGCCGCCAGACAACAAGGCTCCTATACAACAGATGAGGCTTTGTTTTTGGATTGGGAGCTGGAAGGTATCGAAAGAGGGGTAGATACAGATTGGCAAGATGAAGCCTTTCAGACCGGGTTTCAACAGAACCATCAGTTAAGTGTAAGAGGTGGAACTGATGATACCAAATATGCCCTTTCGGGCACTTATCTCGACCATCAATCCATAGTGGACAACAATGATTTTTCCCGGTTTGTGGGCCGGTTAAACCTTGATCAGGAGGTAAGCAAAAACTTCAGGGCGGGGGTTTCAGCACAGGTTACCTCCAGTGTAGAACACCGGGGTGGCAATTTCAGGGATCTTATTTTAAGAAGTCCACTGGACTGGCCGGAAAGAGCCGAAGCGGCACTGACCAGTGAGTTTGCTGTGGGTGAAAGTTTCCCCATATTGGCTTTGGACAGAGACCTTTTTATCGACCGAAGAGACAGAACCAGGATCATTGCCAATGTTTATGCGGAATTGGATATTATAGAAGGATTAAGTTACCGCTTTAATTTTGCACCGGACCTTACCTATTATGAAAGAGGCACCCACACCTGGCAAACTTCCACAGCGGGTTTATCCAATAGCAGAACGAGCAATGTGTTGTTTGAAAACATCATCAATTATAATAAAGACTTTGGAACGGATCATAAATTTAGGGCTACAGGTCTTTACAGCGTTCAAAATCTGAGGGAATTGGGTTCAGGAATTTCAGTCAGGGGATTGCCTTTCGAACAACAAAGGTACCATAACCTGGGAACAGCGGAAGAAACCACTTCCAGAAGTTCCTTTTTGAATGAGTGGGCGCTTGAATCCTACATGTTGCGGTTCAACTATGCTTTGATGGAAAAGTACATGTTTACCTTAACAGGTAGGCTGGACGGATCCTCCAGATTGGCGGAGGGAAACAAATATGGCCTTTTCCCATCCATGGCCTTTGCCTGGCTATTGGATAATGAGGGCTTTATGGCCAACCAGGTTTTATTTGACGAATTAAAATTCAGGGCAAGTTACGGAGACGTAGGGAATACGGGAATAAACCCTTATCAAACCCAGGGAAGGGTCCAGCGGGTGGGCTATTCCTTTGGAGACCAATCTGTTTTTGGCTTTCAAAGTGCCGAATTGGCCAATTCTGAATTAAAATGGGAAAGAACCAGGCAGATCGATATCGGTGTGGATTTTTCCTTATGGAAAAACCGGATCATGGGGACTATTGGTGTTTATCAACAGAACACCATAGATCTTCTCATGAACAGGCAGTTGCCGCCCACTTCCGGATTTGCAAGTACCTTGGAAAACGTAGGATCTACCCGCAATAGGGGTTTTGAATTCAACGTGTCTCTGGTAAACGTGGAAGCTAAAAGGCTTGGTGGTTTTAGATGGACTACAGATCTCGTTTTTCACACGAATAGAAACGAAATTGTGGAATTATATGGCGGCAAGGAAGATGATCCCGGAAACCGATGGTT
>JBBDSB010000073.1:0-12055 GCA_040905205.1 Cyclobacteriaceae bacterium | reverse complement strand
CCTTCTGACCATGCTGCCCAGAGCATTGTAGACAAAACCTACTTTCCTTTGCTTGTCCCTTACCTCCACCACTTCATCATAGGCATCATAAGTCAGTGCTACCTTGTTGCCATCCGGTTCTTTGATCCGTATTACCCGGTCAAGGCTGTCAAATTCGTAGGATTTGCTTTGCCCGGCTGGATTGATTTCGGCTATACATCTTCCCCAGTGGTCATAGCGCCAATGTTGCTCTCCCTCTCCCGGCAGCACCATTTTTATCAGGTTGTGATCGGTATCATAAAAAAACCGGAGTACTTCTCCATCACTGGTTTGCAATAGGGACAACTGCTTGTTTTCATTGTAGCTCAATTCTGCCAGCCTTCCGTCCGGATAGGACACGTTTTTAATGAGATGATCCGGAGTATAAGTAAACAGGGTTTGTTTGCCGCTCTCACTGATAACCGCCTGAGGCTGTTGATTTTCATTAAATAGAAAGCGTTGGGTGGCCCCGTCAGGTTTTTGGACAGAAGTAAGATTACCCAGATCATCATAGGTGTATCCGGTAATCAGGCCTTCCTCATCCACCTCCCGGTACAGTTGCATGTCTTCGGTATAGATAAATTCTTTGAAATTGCCCTGGGGATCGACAATTTTGGTACACAGGTTATTTTCATCAAAATAGTAAAGACTGGTCTCGCCTAGAGAATTGCGCACCTCATTGCAGCCTTCCCCATACTTTATCCAACCTTCCAATAAGCCCTTATCTCCCCAGGTATGCACACATTTGGCTTCCTTGCCTTCTCCTTCATATTCCCAGTAGAAAATATCCCCGTTGCGGTCTTTCTTTTCCACCATCAAGTGGTTTTCATAATGGATTTCCGTTGAATGACCCATGGCATCCGTCACCTGAACCATATTTCCAGCCTCATTGTAAGCATAGGTAATTAAATCCTTTCGGGAACCTTCATAGGTGGCGTATATATGGGAAATAAATCCCTGCTCGGTGTGCTCAAAATGAATTTCCCTTCCTATTGCATCGGTCAGGCCTATCCATTTACCTTCTCTATTGTACCGGTATAGAATGGTAAAGCCATGGATATCCTTTATTTGAATAGGCCTGAATCTGTCTTTAGCCCATTGCTGGAAAGCATAATTGATGTTTTTCCCATGGTCCTTCAGCTCGAACCCATCTGCTGTCCGGGTCAGGGTCATCTTTTCCATAATATTATAAAAAGACTCCTCCTCTTCGGCCAACCATTCAAAAATCGCCGGTCTTCCATCGGGTAAAGTGACCATAATATAACCATCCAAGGGATGGGCTTCCAAGCCTATGTCATAGCTGGCATGCATGCCATGCCCCAAGGCACCTACATAAGTAGAATCGGAATAATAACTTCTCTCCCATTTCAGGGGAAAAGGTCCGGCCATTTCAAAATCTTCTGCCGTGTAAAATACGATACCCGCAATGAGGTCGACCGGTTCAAATCCAAACTTGCATAACACATCGGCCTTTTTATTGGACCACCTGGTGTTCTTTGCCCTTAATTTTTTGTTCCATGCTATACCTTTTTCTTTTATCCACTTACCCATTGCCTTGGCCTTGTTCTTGGCCCCTCTAAGAAGCTTGCCCCCACCCTTCATCAAAGAACCCATACCGAAAGACATGACAATGGCCATCAGCAGGCCCTGAAGGTCAGGAACGTAAGGCCCACCCACCATTACCGGCTTACCCGTAGGTATCGGTACACAGGCGGATGTAGGTAAATACGTGGTGGGTACAGGCTTGAAATTTTTGCCAGGGGTGATGCTCATCGGCATGCCCACATCACTGCATGACATGACCATAAAAGGGGATACGCCAAGAAGATTTCCCTCGGCCTTTACCTTAAGGCTTCCAAAAAACTTATAGGCATCATGCCCAATGGGTTTAGGGGTAAATGCAGCGCCGGGAGGCATGGGAAAATGCTTCATCGTGCCCAACATGCCTGTAGTGAAACTACACCCCCTGCATTTATAATTGACAGAGACTGTAGCGCCCAACATGGGAATCAAGTCTGCCGGATCAAATACAAATCCGATAAAGGGATGGGGCAAAGGCGTGGGAATTGGTCCTGCCGGGCTGGGAACCATGACGATATGGACATCCAGCCCTATAATGACGTCCTGATGGGTGCTCGCTAGTAACATGGCCTAGGCATAGTTGGGTTGGAATTCCTCAGGAACCGGTTCTTCTGCCATACATCTCCAGGAAGTACCAAAAATTGAGGTCATCTTTTGATCAGCTTCAACGGCTTTTTTTGGTTCCCCTTTGAATTTATGCCAATCACAATAAGTGACGGCAAGCATCAAAAATCCACTTAATTTGATTTCGTCTGGATTCATATCTTCCCTCAGTGAAAAAGCTTTTTCCAGTAATGCAGGATAGTTTGCCGGTTGATACTTTTTCGCCAAATCAATGGCAAGTCGAAAACTGTTTACTGCCTGCATATTTTGCCCGGCCCCTATCGCTGCTTCTGCCCCTTTTTGATAGCTATTGATCGCGGGTTGGTACTGTTTGGCCAGGTGCTGGCTGGACCCTAAAAAATTATGATACTGTACCAACAAAGCTTGACAAGTCACATTCCCCTCCTTAGCTCCTGATTGGGTGATGCCCAAGCCTTGCTTAAGCAGATCCTGAATCTGCTGATGGGCTTTGAAATGAAACAACATGCCCGCATAGGCGATATGGGCAGTAGCCAATAATACTTTTTCCCTTGCCTGGCGCATTGCCTTCAGGCAGGATGTGCCCAATAGGTTTAACTTATCAAGATTTTTAGCGGCAGTAGCCTGGGACATTTGATAGATGTAGCGCTGTAATTTGACCCCGGGCTGACTGGGATTGCCGGATTGCATGACCTTCTGGACGGCACCCTGGTAATCCAGGTCCGGGTTGAGGGTTTTGACATATTTTGGATTTAATTTTTCCAGCAGGGGATCAAAATAGCTTTCTTCTTTTAAATCAAAAATGCACATTCGGAGATGGCCTGGAAAATCTCCTGAAAATATTTCTTCCAGCCATTTACCATACGCATTGATATCCGCAATTTGATAAGGCATCAAAACTACGTTCAGCATAGTGTCTTCTATTCCACTTGCTTTTCTAAAGGAGCCTATTAGGTTTAAGAATAGCGATTTGGCTTCCTCTTCCTTTACGGTTTTTTCTATTTTGAATGGTGCCGTGTCCCAGACAAATGGGTTCCCATTCGCATTCAGGGCTTCTTTGGTTTTCTGATCCTTTTCAGTCATTTCCACCCAGGCTTTGATCAAATCCTGGGCAAAACTGCCTTTTGAAACAAAGGGGCACATCAAAACAATGAATACTTCAGGTATGGTGCCATGTGGTGTAGACTCCAAATGAACAAATCCTTCATAGAGCCTGGCTTCTTCAGGCAATATCATCCATCTTACCAATGCAAGTTCTTCGTTCGATGAGACCTCCTTCATCCAGGTCTGTTGGATTTTGGTCACCAAATGCGCTATGGGATTGTGTTCGTTCATGATTAACAGTTTAATTGCACCATACCTCCTTTAATATCCGTCATCATCAAACCTTCCACCTTTACCATTTTACCGGATACGTTAAAAGCAATGTCAGCTGTTTGCTCTATTTCAGGGCTTCCCATGGAGATTTTAGCTCCACCATTTACTTTCACTTCCTGATCACCTTTGACTTCCACTGTTTTTGCCTCTGCCTTTACCAAGGCATCAGAAAAAATTTCTATTGCTTTTTTTCCTGTAATTGAAACAGTCCCATCCTTTTTCATTTCCAAAATGGAATCGCCACAGGAGAGTTTGATGCTCTCTGAGGAGGATATGGCTATATTCCCCTTCCCATCAATCATCACCTTATTACCCTCTGCATCTTCAATCATTAGGCTTTTGTCCTTATCATTCAACACCACCTTATTGCCACTCTTGCTCTGAAAGGCCTTTACATCGTTGCCGCCATTGCTGAAAGTGCACTTGGCTTTGCCGTGGTAGACGCTGCCGATCACGTAGGGCTTGGTGGGGCTGTCGCCTTCGAAGCCTACAATGACCTCTTCGCCTACCTCCGGCATCAGGAAAATGCCTTTGCCTTCTCCGGCATGTGGCGTGGTGACACGGAGCCAGGGGCTCTTTTCATTGCCCTCCATCCAGTGGAACTTCACCCTTACCCTGCCCAGGCCTTTTTCATCGTGGTTATCTGTCACCATGGCACTTTGCGTTTCGCAGTAAGGCTCAGGACAGATTGTTTCCGGGGGCATTTTTACCGTAGCGGGAATGGCGGTAAAATCATTGGAATAGTTTCCCTGCCCGTCACAGTGGTGATTCACGGAGATGACGCTGTATTCCCCAAATGATTCATCAGCCAGGCTGAACACATTCCTGCCGCCCACCTTGATGGTGGCTCCCACCTGAACACTGGGATGGTTGCTGTTGCCGTTGATGCGCACCATGTTGCTGCTTTGGGTGGCCGCTCGGGTGGCGATCCGGTCGTCCAGTTGCTTTTTGCTGGTCAGAAAATGATTGTGCCATTGTTTGGGTTGGTCGGTGTAGAAAGCTTCACTTTTTTGAAGGGCATGTTTTCCAAGATCACTCAGGCCTGCTTTGTCGGCGGTGCCATTGGGGGAACCGTTGTACACCTCATGGTTGATATAATCATAGGCCATCATCTTGAAGCCCGCAGGTTTTACCTGCATGGTCATGTTAAACCGGTTCAGGCTGTTGCCATAAACCAGGTTGATGCTGTCTTTCTTTTCCAGGCCCAGCACCAGTTTGGTACCTTCATAATACAGCCATTCCCCATGGTCGGCGCAAAGGCGCCGTAAAAATTGCCAGGCCGTTTCCCTGTATTGTACCGTGTAGGACATTTTATCCGAAAAGACAGGGTCCAGTTGGGTTTTCAATAAATTCTTGGGAAAGGGTTGTAGCACCTCTTCTGCAATATCTTTGATGCCTTTTTTCTCCCAGGTCTGGCAATGGGGGCCATTGTCCATAAGAATGGTAGGGCCAAAACCACTGATGATGATATCTCCTGCATGGCCTGCGAACCGGGATGCCTCCACCTGGGTTACCAAACCGGCAAATTCAAGGCTGCCGGCACCTCCTACTGCTTTCACCTGTATCAAAATGGAAGCGCCCACCCAATCTTTTGATTTTTCAAAAACTGCTCCTTTGGCCCCGTCCACCGCTTCAGAAGGGCAGACCAGGGAAAAGGCATGGTGCGCAGAAATCTCCTGGCTGAGCTTAAGCGAAGAAAACTGCTTCAGCGGCTTACCATCGATTTCGATACCGGTAACTACAAATTGTGCCATGATAAAATTTTTAAGTTCCGACCTTTGAGGTTTCAACAACCCCGAAGGCCTATATCGCTCTTAATCATTCTTTTAGGTTCGCAATAACTCAAAGAATTTAGTAATCTGAGATTCATATACTGGTAAAAAAGGTTTGTGCGCACATCCAGTTTGCTCCTTATAACAGCTACAGAAAGGACCAGAATATGCAATTCCCCCTTCAATAATTTGATCTTTATTAAGGCCAGTTATTTTGGAAAACGGAATCGTTTAGTTTCAATTCCCTGGCGCTGAGTTTCAGTTCGACCAACATGGGATTTTCCCCTTCGTGGTCAAAGGTTTCCCGGTAGCGGATACAATGGGCATCGATAAATTCCAGGGTTTTTAGCTTGCTCATCTCATCCCTTCGAAAAAAGGTGATGTCCCCGCTTTTCACCTGGGTGGCACTGATCATCCAATCATAAAAATTGGTTTTGCCGTTGCTTTCAATTTTGATGGTTACCATCCCTCCCTGTGGTATGGAGGTGGGTTTTCCTGTGGCATCGGTGATTTTCCGGAAAGCATAGGCGCAGTGCAGCACCTTGGATTCTTCTCCGTCTATTTTTAGTATGGCTCGGAATGACATGATCTGAGAAATTGAAAGGGTCCTTAGGAATGTTTCGAAAATAAATCAATGAAAGGGGGAATGGATATTCCCCCTTTGCCTGCTGCTTATACCGGCCATTCGTTTTTGTGCTCGCCGTTACCCAATTTGATGCTCTTGGCACTGATGGTGAACGTTTCCCTAACGGATTTGGAGCTCTCACTGTCAAAACTTTCCGAATAAGAAACCATATAGGCTTCAGAGAAGGAAAGTTCTTTCATGGTCGCATCCGTATCCCGCTTGGTGAAAGTGATGGTTCCATCCTTTCTCTCGAAGCTGTTGCACATCCATTCGAAAAATGGGGTCTCTCCTGTGGATTCTATGGTGACGGTGATTTTTCCACCCCGAACGTCTTCAGAAGGTCGACCCGTGGCATCGGTATTCCTTTTTAGCTCATAATGAGCGTCCAATACGGGCAGGTCTGCACCTGCCACTTTTAATCTGGCTTTAAATGACATCTTTTTTAATTTAAATGGATAATTGATTTATGATAACCCGGGACTTACAGGTGAATTGGCCTGCTGATTCCCTTATGGTTCCTGCTAAAAATGTTGGAGAAATATCTCCTCCCTTTCTTATTGTTGGGCATATTCTGAATCCCAATCGGTTCCATCATCGCCCTTTTGTCCGTCCAACTTGATCAAAAAGGACTTGGCCGGAAAATAGGGCTTCATATGAATGTCCAGGTAGATCCTGTCTTTTTGGACCGGGTCCTGTTCAAAGCGTTTGATTGAAAAATTTTCTATCAGTTTGGTAGGTCCCGTGATGCTGTCCAGAAACTTGACAATCTGCCCCATCAGTTCTTTTCTGGTGCTGGCCGTAAAGTTTTCGAATGCCCGGCGGTTGAGGAAATCCATCATAACCTTGGACACATAATCAAAAACCCTTACCACGGAATAGGTCTGCAGCCCAAGATTGTCCCCATTGAACAGTGTTTTTGCCGAAAAGGCCATGACTTTGCCATATTCCTTGACCATGGGCACCAGGCCCAATTTTTCCAGGTTGGCGATTTCACTTTTTTTAAGGTCAAACTTCACCCCGTCCACCTCATTGATACCTCCGAATTTTTTACCGGCAGTCACCTGGGACATCAGCGTATTGTAGATTTTACCTCCCAGGGCGGCGGCAGGTGGCACCAGCAGGTCATCTTCTTCACCTACCTCGCTGAACCTCCCCCGGCCTACCAGCCAGTTACAGGTCATGATGGTATTGGAGCGGAAATTATCCCCTCCTGTCAGGTTTGCGATTTCAAAGAGTTCCATCACATCATCCGGCTGGTCCAGGTTTTCAAAATCGGTCACCAATAAGACCTTGTTTTCATAGGCCAGTTTGGACCATTTTTCCACCACCATATTTGACCCCAGGTATCCCGGAAGGATTAACAAACTATAGTTGTTTCGCAGGTCCAGGCGATCGTAATTTTCCACCAATTCGTTGTGGATGGCATCGATGAATCGGGTATTGTCCAAATCCTTCAACTGGTCCGGCTCCGCATTGATGAGCGAAATATTTTTGACCTTGGTACTTTCCGTATTTTTATAAAAAAGCGCCACCGAACGGTAAGACCTTTCCAGTTCTTTGGTTTGGTTGATGGCATTTTTCATGTTTTTCTTTAATAGTGCCTCAGATTTTTCAGCGGCCTCTTCACAGCCCTGGACCATTTCGGCGATTTCGTCTGAACTCCCCAAAACCTGGATCCACCATTCCAGCTTCTTCTTCAGCTCCATCCTTTCGGTCATTTTGGAAATCTCTTCCAAAAAAATCTTGCGTCTTGCTTTTCGATCCGGATTGACGTTTTGCACGCCGTCTATCATCGTTTCCAGCAAGTCGAAACCTCCGAATTTTTCAAGATTATGGGTGGCTGTCTGGAGGGCTTGCTCTTGCTGCTTTAAGTCATCTTGAGTGGCTGAGGAGGAGGAAGTTGAAGTATCCATGGTTTTTTCGTTTAAGTGATGAATGGTTGGGTCAGACATTTATTTAGCGGGTTCCAATTCTTCCACCAAAGCATTTAAGGCAGCGATCAGGTTTTCTTTATGATCCTTATCGGCCAGGGCCTGCTTCAACAATTTATTTGTTTTGAGTTGTTTGACAATCTTAAGGTATTGTTCCCTTTTCAAAGTCAGGTCATTGAGCAGCTTGCTTTGGGGCGTAATCCCCCTGATGCCAAAATCTCCCAAATTCCTAAAATGCATGGTTTCCTTTTGTTGGGTACCTTCCTCCGTTTCCATTTCCAATTCCACTTTAGGTTTGAAATGGTCGAATACCTGGCCGATATTGGTCAGCCCACTGACTATCTCCGGTTTGATCGGGGTATCCGCAGAAAGTTTTTCTGCCAACAATACCCTGTTTTGGGGGATATCCGCAAAAGCTTCAAAAGCCTCGTTTTCCAAAACTGTTCCGCCAATACTGTATTTTTCGACTGCCATGATATTTGTTGTTTGGTGAAATTTTACATTCTTAAGGTATATCCGCTGATTGTGAATTTGTTACCCTGGCATTCCGGAAATATTGTTATTTATTTTCAGGAGCTTTTAACAGCCGTTGAGCCGTCATGTTCCATAGGAGGTTTTGTTCCTGGTCCAGGTCCAGTTGGATACTATCTCCAGCCTTCAGATCTCCTCTGATGATCATTTGGGAAAGGGGTCTCCTCAGTGCTGTTCTGATCAATCCGGACAGGGGTCTGGCTCCGAACTGGGGATGATAGCCCCTATGAGCCAGTAATTTTAGTGCGGTTGCAGAAATATCCAAATGGATGGATTGTTTCTCCAAAGCCCCATAAAGGCTTTTCAACTGTATGTCAAGGATTTTGGCCGCCATGGATTCATTGATAGGGGCAAAGGGGATGATCTCGGTAATCCTGCCCAAGAACTCCGGTCTGAAATGATCGCCCATTTTTTCCAAAAGCTCATGAGCGGAAGGCATTGCTCCTTCCTGAAATTTCTCCGAAATAAACTGACTCCCGATATTGGAAGTAAACAGGATGAGGGCATTGGAAAAATCCCCTTCTTTTCCCAGTTTGTCATGCAGCTTGCCTTCATCCAGGATCTGCAGGAAGACATCAAATACCGAAGCATGGGCTTTCTCTATTTCGTCAAACAAGACCACAGAATAGGGTTTTTGTCTGATTTTATTGACCAAAAGCCCCCCTTCTTCATAACCCACATAGCCGGGAGGAGCCCCATAAAGTAAAGCGGCTGCATGCGCTTCCTTAAATTCTGACATGTCAAACCGGATCATGGCGGTTTCATCCTGAAAAAGAAATTCCGCCAGAGATTTGGCTAGTTCGGTTTTTCCTGTCCCGGTAGGGCCAAGAAAAAAGAAGGACCCTACCGGCTGACCGGCTTTGCCCAATCCCGCCCGCGATTCCAAAACCGCATCTGCAATGGAACGGATGGCATGGTCCTGGCCCACCACTCTTTCGCGAAGGACGCCTTCCATCTGCAGCAGCCTCTCCCGTTCCCCGGACTGTACCTTCCCCATGGGAATTCCGGTTTTTTGGGAAACAATGGCCGCAATATCGCGCTTTTCAACGCAAGTATGCCTTATGGAAGCAGCGATGCCCATTTTTTCCAGGGAATTTTTAAAATACTCCCGGATTTGTTCCACACTAAGGAATGCTTCCTGGTTTTTATCTGATGGTATACTTTCCCAAAGTAATGGGCTGATATCCTGCCTTACCTGCTGAAAAAACCATTTCCAATCTTCCAGGCCATGAGGGTTTTCACCCTTTTCTTCTTCACACCAAATTTGAAATTTACGCATTATATCTTCTATAGACCTGGCACCATTGTCGTTGACCAGGCGCAATGCGGCCATGGTCCTGTCCAATAGGTCCAGTCCGGCATCCGGGAGTTTCCGGTCTTTGATGTATCTTTTGGCCAGTTGGATGGCCTCATGTATGGTAACATCAGGTACTTCCAGCTGATGGTGTTGCTCATAGTAGGGGAGCACGGCCTTCAGCATGTGGAAGCAGTTTTGGGGGGAGGGTTCCTCCACTTTGAGCAGTTCAAACCTTCGGCTGAAAGCTTCGTCAGGCTCCATATATTTCCTGTATTCATCCAATGTGGTCGCCCCAATCAGAGTGATTTCTCCCCTGGCCAGTTCAGGCTTTAGGAGGTTGGCACTGCCGGCAGCAGCACTCTGTTTGTCCAAAAGGCTATGGATTTCGTCAATAAATAAAATGGCTTTGTCAAACTGCTTGATTTCTGAAATAATACTTTTCAGTCTTTCCTCTACCTCCCCTTTATAAGAGGCGCCGGCTACCAGAGAACCGGTATCCAATTCAAAAACAGGGACATCCTGCAATTGCAAGGGAACTTTTTGATGGACAATGGCCAAAGCAAATCCATCTGCCAGGGCAGACTTGCCCACTCCGGGATCGCCAACCAACAAAACATTGGGTTTAGACCTTCGGCATAATATTTCTGCCATAATGCGGATTTCATTTTCCCTTCCCACAATGGCATCCAATTTCCCCTCCCTGGCCAACAAGGTCTTTTCCCGGCAATACTTTAGCAATGCATGCTTTACTCCTTTTGATTTAGTTGTCTGGGATTTTCCTGCTTTAGTGCCGTTTGCAGATGCCAATGCCGATAATAGCTCCTCGTCCTGTGCTTTCCGGGTAAGCAGATCTTCCCTTTTTAGCGGAAAGGATTTCAGTTGCTCGTAGGTATAGGCCACACCGGGAGTGCTGATAGCGGCCATAACATGAAGACGGTCGATGCTGTCTTTTGATAAGATCATACGGATGCTTTCCGCTTCGTTCATTACCTCACTGACCTGCGAACCGGCCATAATCCATTCTTGAAATTCAGGGCTTTTGGGATGGCTTTCCATTCTCACTTCGGCCCATTCTTCCAGGTAATAAATATCCTGGTCCAAAGAAGCCAGGATGGGATGTAGTCCCGATTCCCGGTGGAGCAAGGCTTTCAACAAATGGGATGGCCCAAACTCGGTATGCATGTTCTCCCTGGCTATGGCCTGGGCTATTTTTATGGCGTTTTTCAGTTCTTCTGACAAACGCAAATCCTCAATAATGGCTGCCATGGTATTTAATTTTAATTAAAAGAAGGGAAATCCTTTTTTCTCCAGGATGACGGTCATAGAGATAATGCAATTATTAGTTGGGTTTCTACTGATTTTTATCTCTAAATCCTTAATTTTCTTTAATTTCTTCACATCTTCTAATTCATCATTCAAATCAGAAAGACCCATCATGTTGCCATTGTAGTTGACTTGCATGTGTTCGCCTGCACATAAATAAGGGTAAAATTCTGCCACAGAACCATTGCCTTCAACAATGCCATTTATAATGGCTTCCAGGCCTTGAAGGGAAATTTCAGGGAATTTTTTCTCTTCCGGCGTATTACCTTCCAAAGGATTTTGAAATGGTTCATGAACGGGTCTTTCGGGGATTCGAATGGATGGTTGTCTTTTTGGGGAAGGATTACGGCGGGGAGGGGTCTGGAGGGTTTTAGGAGCAAAAACTTCAATCATTTTTTCACCTACTTTTTTGCCATTCACCAATAGCCTGACTTTCTTATTCCCAGGTGTTTCAAAAGCATATGTGGCTTTTCGGCCGGTCGCATCCACAAAATTATTTTCCCCAAACCACCACTTCCACTCTGTGGCCCCTTCGGTAGCATCTTCAAAAGTTACTGGCGTTCCTACCTCAGCCATTTCCGGTCCGGAAAACCTGGCCACCTGGCTTTCATCCACTAGGACAGGCGCTTTCTGCACATAAATGGTTTTATAAGTTCTGCAGGTATTGTTGGCTGTCAAAACCACTTCGTACCTACCTGTTTCGCTAAAAGTATGGTTAACGATGAACCCTGTTTTGCGGGAATTTTCATCGGCACCAAAGTCCCATTCCATTTTCCCCGCACCCGCTTTGCTGATGGCTTTAAATTGGATAATTTCCCCCACATGCAGTAATCCCTGTTTGACAGAGATCTCAATTTCCTGGCAAGGCTCAAAATGGTAAAACCTGTAACCCAAAATAATCAATGAAGTGGAGGCTGCTATTGCCAGCGAAATGAATACACTGGGATCAATCAAACTGTAATAGGAGACGGATGCTTTCATAGTGGTCTGCTTTTATCTGTATAATCAGATCAAGCAT
>JBBDSB010000072.1:0-12057 GCA_040905205.1 Cyclobacteriaceae bacterium | reverse complement strand
ATGATGTTCCCTGTTATATCGCTTCATGCAGAGTCATCCGGGAAGGGGGGTATGAAGCGGAATCGAGTATGTATTATTATGATAAACCATCTCCTTTCGCTGAGGAGGTGGAAGATATAATCATAAATGCAGTTCACGAACTTCTTCCTGCCGTTTTTTAAGTTAACCTGAGTTTTGCCTAATTTCAGGAATAAACCGTTCTTCCGAGAACTAACTTTTTAAAAAAAACGCAGAAATCGGGATGACGATTTGTTTTTTGCAATATATGGGAAAATAGGTTTATTTGTTGTATCAGGATTATGCCCTAAAATCAGCTTTTATTCCTTTAATATCTATTGGGTTTAACTCCCCGAGTCTTGCCTTTTCTTTATTATTCTTATTTTGTGGCTCGATGTCACAAAACAGTAAATTTATATATAGGAGTCCCAATGTAACGGTTCTCCTATACCATTTGGTAAGTAGTTCGAAGTACAGTAGGGTGGTTTTCACAGATTCAATTGACAAGGTTCTTACGGAGACGTGCGAAGAAATAAAAAAGAGGTATGAGGTTTGGTTTCTGGAAGTAGGTACCGACAGCAACCATGTTCATTTTTTGAATCAAATCATTCCTTCATAAAGCGTAACAAAGATAGCCACGATGGTCAAAAGTATCATTTCACGGGAAGTATTAAAACAATATCCCGAAGTGAAAAGGCAATTATGGGGCAGGGAATTTTGTGGAAAGGGATATTTTGTGAATACCGTTGGTCAACATGGAACCGAGAATGTTATTTCCAAATATGTCAAAGAACAGGGAATAGAAAAAGAGTACAAGGCTTTGAAAAAAGATTATCAGTTTAAATTATTTTAATGCCTCGTGGGCTTGCCCCGTGGATTATTTACTTGGAAATTAGGCTGAGCCTAATTTAAGAATAACTTCAGCTGCTATCACATGCTTTTTAACAGGAAATATTCCTATTCGATTTCATGCTCATTTGGGAAATGGATTAATATTTTATATCCCCTTCAGCCTGTTTGAAGACACGATCTCATGGAACCCTACCTTTATTGAATAGCCAGGGGTTTTTCCAGACGAAATACCTCCTGAATTATCTGTGCTTCTATATCATTTGGATCCTTTAGTTCAGAAATGGAAAGCAACTGGGATTCATCATTGTTGCGTCGGTTTACCTGAAATCTTGTCAGTCCGTTTCCGGAAAAGAGGGTCGCTTGTTCCATGGAATCCTAAGCCTTACCGACCAATACTATCAATTGCTTTTCCAGCTTTTCCCCATCCCGGTCTATTTGAACAAGTTCTGCTTTATTCAGGGTGAACAAAAGAAGGTTATGAAACTTATTTTCTGTTTCAAGAGCTGTATGGGTATGGGAACTGTTCAGTAATACTTGTGCATGGGTATGGCCATACCTTTCCTTAATACGTTTTCGGACCCGGTCAGATAATCCATTCCTAATGCCAACTAAGTCCGAGGAAACCATTACGGCACGGTTTCCTTTTGCATCTTCCAAAACCAAAACTTTGGCCCATAAATCATGCCGGGTTTCCTTTGCAGGCCGGTTGCGGGAAACATAGGCTCCCATCCATATTAATTCATCCGGTGTAATTATCATTTTGGCAACCCCGGCTTTCCATTGTGTTAGGTTTTCTGAAAATTCCTTTTCTGGTCTTGCATGAATAAAATACAATGGAAAAGAAACAACCACCAAAAACACATGGATTCTTTTCAAAAAGTATATCAGTCTTTTATTAATTTGACCTGAATAGGGGATGCACCGATAGTTTCTGCCAAACGCACCACTTCATGTAAAATTTTAATTTCGGTCAATGGAGACCATGTGCTTGGAAAACCCTTGTGATACAAGGAGGAAAATCCTTCATATCCCCCCTCCCTGATTATTCTAGTGGACGGAATATAGGCGCAATTAGGATCATTGGAATAACCAAATACAAAGATATCTCTTCCAAATAATTGTTTTAATTTAATAGCATAATCTATTACTAATTCGCCTCCCAAACCTACAATTATTTGGCTTCCAAGTTTAAGGACCTGTACCGGATAAGGATAGGATGTCATCAAAGTTTCTCCTTGATCTATTTTATCAAGCATTCCTTTTGCCCACTGTTTTTCGACTCCAGTATATTTTCTTTCCATCCTCACCAATTCTTCCCGATTGGGAACTTCATCTAAAGGCAATTTGAGGTCTGAATAAGAAACCGAAAGGTGCGGTGAGAGAGACTTCATATTCCCGTTCAATACGCATTCAACCGCTCCTGCTAGTTCTTTTCCATATTTTTTGGCCAATTCAACAGTACGACGTGGTAGGGGATTTTGATCTCCCCCAGCTCCTTGAAAAAACAATGCTGTTGTCCCTGGATATAGACTTTCCAGCTCAATTTGTGCAAATCCGGCATAATCCCCAGACCATTGGTACCCGCTTAAAACAGTGTTGTGGCAGGCATATCCAAATAAAATGGCAAATATATTTTGCTGGTCATCCATCACCTTTATCACGGGTACGTCATAATCGTTGGGCCCATTTAATTGCATCTGTTGATTGAGGGTAGCTTCATTATTATTTCTACGGTTTACCTGGAATCGGGTAACTCCATTTTCAGAATAGATTTTTGATGGCTTCATACTTTGCATAGCCTGACCCACCAAATCTACTATTTGACTTTCTAATTTTTTTGAATATAGTTTTACCTGATTAAGATACTGAGGCAGAATCTGGTATTCCCTCAAAGGATCATGCAATGCTGGCCCAGTATGAGTGTGAGAACTGTTTAAAAGAATTTGATCTTTCACCAGACCATATTTAACCTTTAGGTTTTCCCGAATACGATCTGAAATAGCTTTAGGTATTCCTACCAGATCAGTAGAAATAAAAACCATGCGGTTTTGATTTATATCCTCTAAAACCAATGCTTTCGCCCATAATTCATGTAAGGTGCCTTCGGATGGTCGATCACGGGAAGCATATCCTGCCATCCACATTGGTTCGTCGGGTGTGATTGCCACCCGTGCAACTCCTGCTTGCCAAAGTTGATCCCCTTCTTTTTGGTGGGCAGTAGCACCCATTATGATTAAGACCTGTAGAATTAAAGCTAGGGCAATAAAATAATATATTTTCATGTTTGTTTTATATGAAGGTTCTAACGTTTTACTTTTAATGTTAACAAATGATATAATGTTAACAAATGATTCCCAGCACCTTTGGTGGGCGTGCCTGGTGATCCGGATTCTGACATCCATTCCACAGCTCATTTCATGTTTGCCAAATATTTATAACATGATTGATAATCAGCGAACATATTTTGAAATTTAAATATAAAAGGCTTTTATAACTTTTTACCATAAAATCTATGTTTAAAGGCAATGTAGCCATATTTTCTTCATTTACAAAACGCCTAATTCAATAATTCAAAATTTAGATGACAACTTATCAAATGTTTATCTTTCAACTCATATTGGACTCGACCACGCAAAGTTTTCCTCCTCCAAAGACACTCTTAGATAAAACCAGCTATCATCCGTTAACGTGCCTTTTTTCTTATGGACCCAGATAAAATTGTTTTCGGAAGAATTCATTGCTCAAGTTGGAAGAATTGGTCGAAATATCAAGGTATACCGAACGGTTAACTGACCGACTGGTTGAGGTGGCACTTTCCTCACTTGAACAGCGTGCTCCCGCCTTGGTGTCCTGGGGCCAGGGAAGTATGGGCTTTGCCAAAAACAGAAGAACAGAGGGAGGCCCGGTGGACCAATCCTTTCCCTTGATGAAAATTACTGACCCTTCCGGTAAATTAAAGGCCGTTTTGGTGAATTACGCCTGCCATGGTACCACCTTGGAAGGGTCGGTCAATGAAATTCATGGTGATTGGATGGGTGAGGCACAATTAATGATTGAGGCGAATCATCCCGGAACCGTAGCGATGGTGGCCATAGGCTGTGGAGCAGATGCCAATCCATATCCACGGGGCAAAATGGAGCATATGCGATTACATGCCCAAGAGGTGGCGGATAACGTGGATCAATTGCTATCGTCGAACTTACAACCTCTCACAAAACCTCCGGTTGGAAAAATTAAATGGATCAATCTGCCATTCGCCCATGTGCCTTCGGTCCCTGAGCTGATTGCCCAAACAGAAGATAAAACGATTAAGGGTTATTATGCCCGTTTGGCTTTGGACCGGATTGCCAGGGGGCAGGAAATTCCCAAGGACCTTTCTTATCCGGTACAAACCTGGACTTTTGGGAATGATATGGCCATGGTCAACCTGGCTGGTGAAGTAGTGGTGGATTATTCCCTCCGCTTAAAAAAAGAAATCGGTGCGGATAAACTCTGGATCAATGCCTATGCCAATGATGTTCCCTGTTATATCGCTTCATGCAGAGTCATCCGGGAAGGGGGGTATGAGGCAGAGTCCAGTATGTATTTTTATGACAAACCATCACCTTTTGCCGAGGAAGTGGAAGATTTAATCATAAATACAGTTCACGAACTTCTTCCTGCCGTTTTTTAAGTTAACCTGAGTTTCGCCTAATTTCAGGAATAAACCGTTCTTCCGAGATGCTTCGACAGGCTAAGCATGACGGTTGCGTATATTCGTCAGCAGGGTCCCTTCCGCTCGTCACCCTGAGCCTGCCGAAGGGTCCCATGCGGACCTCAACCCCTCAACACTGCCGCTCTGCCGCTTAAAACCCAATTGCAGAATCGCGGTTTTAAACCTTTCGCATCATCATGAGATGCTTCGGCAAGCTACCGATGACGTAACCCCCCGTCATTGCGAGGATTCGAACCTGATTTTATAATTTTATATAACCGATCCGAATCCGAAGCAATCCCCCGATCTATAAACTACTTCCATTTTTTAAGAAAAGTTAAAATCGAAGGAGATTGCTTCGTCGCACAAACGGCTCGTATTAAAACTCAGCTTTTTGAAGTGCTCCTCGCAATGACGTGCCTCCTACCGATGAGGTATTTATTAAGGTTTTGATTTTAAACAGGTTATAATTTTAGGTTTTTTGCTGATTTGGTTAACCTTTCTGACTAAGACGCTTAAAAAATACACCGTCATCCCGATTCCTGCGTTTAAAAAAAGTTAATTCTCAGCATGACGGTCGCGTGTATACGTCAGCAGGGTCCCTTCCGCTCGTCACCCTGAGCCTGCCGAAGGGTCCCATGCGGACCTCAACCCCTCAACACTGCCGCTCTGGCACCCATGACATCGAATACGTCATCGGTGGTTATAATATTATCCACATGTTTAAATCAAGGTGCGAAACATTAGTGAATTTTCTAAATAAAACTAAAATAAAACAAATTTGATAAAAAAATTTTGTTCCTATCAATTAATTTAATAGATTGGGGTTACGTAACCGGAAAATTTATTATTCTGTTTAAACCCTAAAATATTTAATTTTATTTGGTGTTATTAAAAATTTTATAGGATTTTATTTACCTAAAAAAAGTAAATAAAATCTATGATGCGTGAAATTTATTTAAACCAACCAGACTTTCATTATGAAAAAAAACTACGCTGGCAGTAAGATGGACCGTTGCATTCATCTGGGCTTTAAAAAATGGAAATCCGTATTTTTTAACGGAATCCTACCCTTTATTTTATTAATCAGTTTTGGGTTTGTTTCGGTGGTCTTGGGCCAGCAGCAAACTGTTACAGGTACCATTACCGATTCGAGTAATGGTGAAACCCTTCCCGGGGTGAACATCCTTATTAAAGGAAGCAATATCGGTACCGTCAGCGACCTGGATGGTACCTATCGTTTAAATGTTCCCAGTGAAGAGGCGGTATTGGTTTTTTCATTTGTAGGCTTTCTCACCGAAGAGATTCCGGTCAGGAACCAACAGGTCATCAATGTTAATTTAAATCCTGACCAGTCTGACCTTGAAGAGGTGGTAGTTGTCGGATATGGAACCCGGAAAAAAACCTCGGTCACCTCGGCAATTTCCAAGCTGGAAAATGTAAAATTGGACCAAATACCCGAAGGGAGGCTTGAAAATGCCCTGGCTGGGAGAATGGCGGGTGTGAGTGTTTCCAATAACAGAAACCGGCCTGGAGATGCACCTGCCATCCGGGTTCGTGGAGTGGGTTCCATCAGTGCCGGTAATGAGCCATTGGTTGTGATCGATGGATTTCCCGGAGGGGACTTAGGTCAATTGAACATGAATGATGTGGAATCGATCGAAGTCTTAAAGGACGCTTCTTCTACAGCAATTTATGGTTCCAGAGGAGCAGGGGGGGTAATTTTGGTCACCACGAAGAGAGGTTCAAGTGGGAGGCCGGATTTAAAAATCAATTCTTATTTTGGTGTATCCAGGGCCATGCTACATGATGATTGGATGACAGGAGATGAATGGTACGGTTATTTGGAAAGATACCAGAACAGGGAATTTGCCTGGGCAGGAGGGGATACATCCATTCCTATCTGGGGTGATCCCCGAAGGCCATTAACCTATCAGGTCAACCCATTGGCCAAGGATTTGCCTCAAACCATTTGGCAGGATGAGATTACGCAAACTGCTACGATTCAAAACCATAATATTTCCTTGGCAGGAGGAACCGATAATGCCACCTATTATATCTCAGGGACCTATCTGGATGAAGAAGGGGTATTAAAAACTTCCTCTTATAAAAAGTTTAGTTTTAGGGCGAATGTCGATGTTAAGGTCAACGAATCCATAAGTTTAGGGATGGAGCTGAGCCCATCCTATTCCAAAAGAAGAATTGCCGGTTCTAATATGGTCTCACTGGTGAAATATCCCCCCTTTGTAAGTCCTGAACAGATGGAGGGCCGATATCCCCGGACTTATGATTATATCCCTACGGGACATTCCGGGCAAGCCAGTCCTTATGTGTATTTATATGGCACAGAGAATTATGAAAACGTATTTACCAACATAGGCAGGGCTTTCATCAATTTGGAAATTGCTGACGGGTTAAGCCTCAGAACATCGGTTGGTACCAATATTGCCTTTGTAAACAATGATTTTTGGAGTGGAGGTATAGGTGATACCCAGGTGAATGTAAATGGCCGGATGAACGATTCAAAAAGCATTAACCTGATCAATGAAAATGTGTTCAATTATAGCAAAACCTTCAATGAGGTCCATAATGTAGGCGGCATTTTGGGGGCATCTTACCAGAACGCCACTTTGCGTTCAGTGGCCATGAGGGCAGTATCCAATTCCTATAATAATGATAAGGTTAAAACCCTGAACAATGCCATTATTAATCCCTCCAATACTTCCCAATCGAAATCCGAGTGGGGCCTGGTATCCTATTTTGCCAGGGTAAACTATGGCTACAGGGATAAATATTTATTAGAGGCATCCTTCAGAAGAGATGGTAGTTCCAGGTTCGGACCTGAAAACAAATGGGGTAATTTTCCTTCTGTTTCTGCCGCCTGGAGGGTTTCTGAAGAGGAATTTATCAAAAATATTTCTAGTCTGACAGATTTAAAATTAAGGGCCAGTTACGGGGTGACCGGTAATTTCAATATCGGAAATTTTCAATACCTGGGTACGGTGGGGAATGTCAGCTATTCACCCAATAACAATAGGGTCAATGGCATCGCCCAGACTTCCATTGCCAACCCAAGCTTATCCTGGGAATTGACTAAAGGATATGATTTCGGTATAGAAATCAGCTTCCTGCAAAATCGCTTTAGTATCAATTTAGATTATTATGACAGCCATACTACCGGGATGTTGTATAATGTCAATACGCCTGCGATCACAGGTTTCAGCAGTATTATCGATAATGTGGGAGAGGTCCGAAACAGAGGGATTGACTTGGAAATTGACACCAGAAACTTGGTAGGCTTGTTTAAATGGAATACTTCCTTTAATCTGTCAGCCAACCGGAATGAAGTCACAGATCTCGGTGGTGTAGAAGAAAGGATCAATACTTTCTGGTCCATGGATTTCCTGCTCAGAGAAGGAGAGCCCATGTTTTCGTATTATGGCTACAATAAGATAGGGATTTTTCAAAATGAGGAACAGATTTCCAATACCCCCAGTCTGGCAGGATCCAAACCAGGAAATCCCATATTTGAAGACATCAACGAAGATGGAAGAATCGATCCGGATGATAAGGTTATCTTAGGGAATTTTCAACCTAAATATTTGTTGGGCATGTCCAATGAATTCTTCTGGAAACAATTTGACTTAAGCCTTTTCATGCAGGCTTCATTGGGCGCTAAAATGTTGAATGCGGAAAATCAATATTATGAAGGCAATACCTTGGGTGCTATGAGGAGGTCATTGGCAGAAAGGCAATGGTGGTCTGAAGCAGAGCCTGGAGATGGAAGCACACCTGCTGCAGCACTTAGTCAACTATTTGGTTACAACACCAATAATGATTTTTACCTGGAGGATGCCTCCTTTTTAAACGTAAGAAGCCTTAATCTAGGTTATACATTTCCTGCTTTCCCAGAAGGGAAGGGTATCAAATCATTAAGGATCTATTCGTCTGTCAATAATCTACTTGTGATTACCCACAAGGATAATTACGCTTACAACCCGGAGGGTACCACCCGTGGGGAAATTTCCGGTATCAACAGTACACCGGGGGTTAACCTGGGTTCTGAACCCTTAAACAGAACTTTTGTATTGGGTATCAATTTAGGATTTTGATGGAACCTTTCACTAAAAATTTTACGAAAATGTTAAAGTTTAGATATAATTTAACCCCCCTATTCGTTTTGATGCTGTCCATGGGCGGCTGTCATGATGACTTATTGAATCCAGTTCCGGAATCGATATTAACGAATGCCAATGCATTTGAAAATGCCAATGATATAGATTTAGCCGTATTGGGGGTTTACAATCGGCTACAATCCAGGGTACCTACCGATTATGAGTTGATGGAAATCCCCTCGGATAATATGTACGGGTATTATTTTGCCACCGCCCCTGGAATGGCTGAAATAGGCCTTTTGGACGTAAGTCCTGAGAACCCAAAAATCAATTCCTTTTGGAAGGATACTTATAATGGTATTTTCCGGGCCAATACCGTACTTGCGAATGTCGATGGGCCAATTGACTACACCCAGGAGTTAAAGGATCAGCATATTGGAGAAGCCAAATTTTTGAGAGCATATTATTATTTTGACCTGGTCAGGTTGTTTGGGGGAGTCCCCGAAATTACGGGTATAATAGAAGTGGAAGATTCCAGGCAGACGCCTAGAGCCACCGAGGAAGCTATTTTTGATTTAATCATAGCAGATCTTACCGATGCGGCCAGCAAATTGCCGGTTCCGGGAGACACTGATCATGGAAGGGCATCCAAGGGAGCAGCTATTGCCCTTTTGGCCAAAGTATATGTTTATCAGGAGGACTGGACTGCTGCAAAGACACAATTGGACCGGCTATTTTCAGATTTCAATTACGGCCTTTTACCCAATTACGGTGACTTGTTTGAGATAGAAACCGAAGTCAATGAGGAGGCTATTTTTTCTCTTGCTTATGTAGGAGGTACCAATGGGCACGGGCTTACTTATTCCCTGGCTCCCACAGCAGGAATTTACGGCGTGATCAATGGTGGAAGCAGAGTAGGAAGACCCACCTGGGATCTCCATAGGGCTTTTGAAGAAGGTGATTCCCGATTTGAGGTCACCATTACGGAGATGCAACTGACTTATGCCTCCGATCCGGATGATGAGCCTTTTTGGTTTCCCTATTTCAATAAATACATTATTCCTGCCGAAATCTCAAATAATTCAGGACTGGACCTTCCCATCCTGCGATTAGGGGATATGATTTTGCTTCATTCAGAAGTATTGTATCAATTAGGGGATGCCGAAAATGCCCTGGGGGAGTTGAATAGAATAAGGGAAAGGGCATTTGGAAATGATGACCATAACTATGGCTTGGAAGATATTTCCACTCCGGAATTGTTTATGGACAAATTACTTTTGGAGAGAAGACTGGAATTGGCCGTAGAAAACAACAGGTGGTTTGATTTGGTAAGGACCAACAGGTTTACCGATGTCTTGACCCAATTGGAAAGTGAATACAATCCTTCAACAGGAAACGCAGTAGTCCTTGACCTGGATGCCCAGCCTTATATGCGACATTTTCCTATCCCTTATGAACAAATCCAACTGGCAGCACCAGATGTCATGGTTCAGAATGATGGTTATTGATAAGAATTGCCAATGTAATTACAAAAAGGTAACGAAGGATGAATAAAAAAGGCATGACCAGGAGAGAATTTACCACCGGGCTTGCCATTTCAGCCATGGGTTGGATGATGGGATCTTCCTTTGCATCAAAAGATGCCGAGGGAGGCCAGGATCCTTCTTTTGACCTCATGCTTGAAGAAAGGAAATACCGTAAATTGGATGCCTATGCGACATCTGATTTTTCAAAGGATAACCTTCTCCACCAAATAGATTTTGACGACAGATTGGAAATCGAAAAACTCATGATAGGTATGCCCATGAGGCAGATCAGAGCGAACCTAGACGAATTCAGAGAAACCAATAATAAATTTGATTTTGGAACACATACCCCCTTTTGGATTAATTCACAGGTTTACTTGGCATAGCGTCCCTTCGCCCCGAAGAAGTGCATGATAAAGCAAAAAACCTGTTAGGGTCGGACAATGCCATAAAAACGCTCAACTGATGAAGTTATTTAGAAAATTTGCTTAAAGATGAATTTTAATTAATATGTAAGGAAAGCAGGTCAATTTTAAAATTAGCTGTTTTCCACCCTACGATACCCAGATATTTTACCTATGAAAAATGACTTTAGCCGACGCGAATTTATTTCCAAAATGTCAGCCAGTTCCCTTTTGGTTGCCACTACATCCCCCCTTCCGGCCTTAGGAAATATTTTGAATAAACAGAACGATAAATTGGCCATTTTAGGGGGAAAACCTATCCGCACAAAAGGCAGAATTGGACCACCTTGGCCCTATGTGGATGAAAAAATGGTAGAGGGGATTGTAAAAACCACCCGAAGTGGTATTTGGAGCAGGATCCAATCTCCAAATGGAAATGTTCCGACCTTTGAAAAGGAATTTGCCAGGGAAATTGGGGCAGCCCATTGTGTGGGTACAGGTTCAGGCACTCAGGCATTGAGCACTTGTGTGGAAGCCTTAGGCATTGGGCCAGGGGATGAGGTCATTACCTCTCCTTACACCGATATGGGTACCATTTCGTCTATTTTGACAAGCCGGGCTTTGCCGGTGATGGTAGACCTTGACCTGGAATCTTTTCAATTGGACCCACAGGAAGTTGAAAAAAAGATCAATAAAAATACCAAAGCCATCATGCCGGTACATATTATGGGGGTATCGGCCGATATGGAAAGGATAATGAAACTGGCAAAAAAGCACCGACTAAAGGTAATTGAAGACGCTTGCCAGGCACCCTATTCCCGGTACCAGGGTAAACCGATCGGTACCCTAGGGGATTTGGGGTGTTTTAGTTTCCAGGCCAGCAAAGCCATTGCCTGTGGAGAAGGAGGTGCTGTAGTAGGAAATGATGAAGCTTTGATGGAACAATGTTATACGGTTCAGAACCGCGGGGCTTCCAGGAAAGGCAGAAATGAAACCATCGGTCCCAAGTACAGAATGAACGAATTCGAAGGAGCGATATTATTGGGGCAATTGCCGGGAGCAAAAGAAAGGTTTCTAAAAAGAAACGAAAATGCTCAATACCTGTCTGCCCAATTAAAAGGATTTCCGGGATTGATACCCCAGAAACAATACCCGGGAACAGAAAGTGGATCTTATTACCATTATGCCCTGTCTTATCATAAGGAACATTTTAGTGATGCAGACAGGAGTTTATTTCTCAAGGCACTCAACGCAGAAGGAATCGGAATGGGATCCTATATCAAAAACGGTTTACACCGGGAGCCTTGGGTCCAACATATTCTGGACCTGGACGAATATAAAACCATGTATGCGGCATCCCGGCTCCAGGAATATCAAAATGAAATGGACCTTCCCAACTGTGATAAAATATGTAATGAAACTTTGGTGTCATTTTGGGGTTCAGGGACACTTCTTGGAACCCGGAAAGA
>JBBDSB010000071.1:0-1973 GCA_040905205.1 Cyclobacteriaceae bacterium | reverse complement strand
AGAAGCAATTTCCAATTCTCATGCCTTACCGCATGGGCACCCCTGATTTTCCAATACATGGGGTGTGAATATTTCTCCTCTTTTTCCCCTTCAACCTTTTGCCAAATATCCTGGCCGTCCAAATCATTGGGTAAACCTTTTTCGTAACCCGCAAGCTTACAAAGTGTGGGTAACCAATCGGAAACATGGACGGGAGAGGTGATCACACCCGGTTCCACCCGGCCCTTCCAGTTGATAAAGCCCGGTACCCGGATGCCTCCTTCATACAAACTGCCCTTCCAATCCCTTAAAGGAAAATTGTTGCCCAGAATCAAGTGGGGTTTGTCGGCATAATTGCCCCGGTATTCCGTTTCACTTTGCCAGCTTTTTTGTCCCCCGTTATCACTGGCAAAAATGATCAGGGTGTTTTCACGTTGTCCTGTCCGCTCCAGGGCATCAATGATTTTGCCGATGCCCTCATCCATATGACTGACACTGGCCGCGTACAACTTCCTGGAGGGGTGCATCATGGTTTGATCATCATAGATGGAAAGGTATTTCTCAGGTTCGGAAAGGGGATAATGAGGTACATGGTGCGCCACATATAAGAAAAAAGGATTTTCCCTTTTCTCTTCAATTATCCTGATGGCCTCTGCGGTGATCAGGTCTGTCACATGTTTGCCATCCTCATCCAAATATTCATCATTTCTGTGCCAGGATCTTCTTTCCGTCAATTCAGTTTCTGTTTTGTATTCGTGGGTATAAGGATCGATCTGACCATCAAAATAGCCATAGGAAGACTGAAATCCATATTTTAATGGCGTGTAGGGCGGGGATCCCATGTGCCATTTTCCGGCGATTGCCGTAAAATACCCATTTTCTGATAACAATGAAGCGATGGTAGGGGCGCCTAAATCAATCACCTCTCCGTAAGCCGGGGCCAGAACGCCATAACGGCTGGGATACTTCCCTGTCATCAGGCTCACCCGCGTAGGGGTGCAGGTTGGCATGACATAGTATTGTTCCATTATTTTGCCTTCCCTGGCCAGCTTGTCTATGTTGGGTGTTTGGATATCCGAGCCATGGTAGCCAACATCTGACCAGCCCAGGTCATCAGGTAAAATTAATATGATATTGGGTTTGTCAGGGGGGCTTACTTTCTTGTCAAGTTCTGCGTCAGACCAAAATAAGGAAGCTGCCAGAATGGGAAAAATTTGGATCAAAAGGAATTTAAGGAAAATCATCTTGGATTTATTGGTTTATGAACATTCAAATTACATAAGAATTGGATTGGTGTCAAAGAATTTAAATACAAAATAGGTAATTAATTGTTTTTTCTGAATTATGACCAGCCCCAACGGGGTGGAATATCTCACACCCCGTCTTTCACCCCCCTAAATCCCCCCTTCAGGGGGGACTTTTGTTCTCGAAAGCAATATTATATTTTCAAACACATTGAAGACAAACTCCCTCCCTTTCAGGGTAGGCCGGGCTTTTCCCGGAAAGCAGATGAGCAATAAACCGGAAACAAATGTAACTTTAAGGAAAAAGGATTTCATTCTAAGCTGAATTTTTCCCAATTTACAAAATGTAATTATTAGGAGCTCCTGAGTATAAAATATAGGATAATAATGTAAATAGATTATTCAACAGGCCCTTACCTATTTTATGCAGTAAAATCTTGTTTAACCTAAAAATAACCATGGAAAAATTAAACCTAAAATCGATTGTTTTTATTTGTTTGCTTTTTTGCGGATTGGCTGTTTTGCCAGGCAAAGCCAATGCCGACAAGGAAAATAAAAAAGCCGATCCACCGAACATCATCATGATATTTGCGGATGACCTGGGCTACGGAGACCTTGGTGTTTTCGGCCACCCCAGCATCAAAACGCCCAACTTGGACAGGATGGCCTTTGAGGGACAAAAATGGACCAATTTTTATGTGGCCGCCCCGGTATGTACACCCAGCCGTGCGGGCTTGCTTACCGGCAGGT
>JBBDSB010000070.1:0-1974 GCA_040905205.1 Cyclobacteriaceae bacterium | reverse complement strand
ATGTTTTTTAGATATTTAGCTGGGTCAGGTCTCACCTTCGTGTTACGAGGATATTAATTGAGCATGTTATTGCCGATTTGGGGTTTCCGGAAAAGTTAACCGATCCCATCGAAACGGTAAATGCTATGCGTAATACCCACCATATTTGGAACCGAAAACTTTGTGATGTTGAGCTATTGCAGGCGCACTCGAAAGACAATGATCAATTGATAAGTGCCTTTGAAAATTATAGGCAGAATTGCCCCATTGAATGGTATAGAAAATACGCTGAGAAAATAATAAATAGTAGAAAGGGCATCTAAAAATAGTCATGTAATTTGTGAATGAATGGTAAAAAATATTTATTGTAATGGTATATGAATGATGCCCCTATGAGTAACCTAATCACCCAGCCTATGTTGGCGGTTTTATGTCTGCTATTTCTCCTGTCCTGTAAGGGGCAAGCGAGTCGCCCCAACATCATTTTCATCCTCACAGACCAGCAAAGCGAAAGCATGATGAGCAGTTCCGGCAATGAATACCTGGAAACACCAGCCATGGATTATATCGCCAATAATGGCATTCGCTTTACCCGGGCTTATGTCACCAATCCGGTATGTTCTCCCTCCCGGGTGAGTATCATGTCAGGCAGGTTTCCGGGGTTTTTTGCCGATTCCAAGGGCAAGCAGGTAAGGAACAATGCCGGCTCAATGGATATTCCAGTTAACAGCCCGGAGGCATCCCATGAAAATTTAGCCGGATACTTGAAAAAGGCCGGTTATGATTTGGCCTATGGTGGTAAAAGACACCTGCCTGCTTTTTTGGATCCGGAATCATCCGGCTTTCGGATATTGACCAATGAGGCCAGAGGGGAATTGGCTGACCGGGCCGCAAGCTATATAAAAGAAGATCACGAAAATCCCTACTTTATGCTGGTCTCCCTGATCAACCCACACGATATTTGTTTCATGGCCATCCGCGATTTTGCGGATTCCAATTACCTGCAGCAATTGGAACGAAATTTTAAAACAGAACTGACCCTTCTGGACAAAGCCCTGAAGTTGCCGGAAGGAATAAATCGTGAATTATTTTTTGAACAATATTGCCCACCTTTGCCTCCCAATTTTGAGCCCCAGGAAGATGAGGCTAAAGCCATCCAATTATTTTTGGATCGGGATCCCCGTTCGTTCCGCAGCGGGGCCCGAAATCAATACACAGAGGAGCAGTGGCGCATGCACCGTTGGGCCTATGCCAAATTGACGGAAATGGCAGATGCTCATGTCCAGGTAATTCTGGATGCCCTTATAGAGAGTGGTACCGAGGAGGAAACCCTGGTTATCTTCAGCAGTGAACACGGGGATAATGACGGTTCTCATAAACTGGAGCATAAAAACGTTCTTTATGAGGAATCGGTAAAAGTGCCATTTACCGCCATGTGGAAAGGAAAAATCCCTACAGGTCAGGTGGATGACCGGCATCTGGTATCCGTGGGTTTGGATCTTTTGCCTACCCTGGCTGATTATGCAGGAATACCTGCGGAAGCAGATCCACGGGGGAAGAGTTTAAGGCCGTTATTTGAGGGCAAAGCTATGGATTGGAGAGCGTCCTTGGGTATTGAAGGGGAGATCAGCCGGGCGGTGATCCGTGATGATGGACTGAAATACATCCGATATGATGCTGCAGGATTTGAAGAGCGGCTGATGGACCTGAAGGAGGATCCTTACGAGACCAGGCATTTTACCAATGATCCTGATTATAGGGAAGAATTGGGAATGATCCGAAATGATTTTGAGCAGCACTGGTTTGAGGGTCATTGAGCGTACAGGCGGATGATAAGGGGGAGCAACTTAGATTATGTCAACGATAATATAAACCCAATATGGAAATATCATGAAATCGAGCCTGCCTGAGGCAGACAGGTATGACGAGATCGACACACAGAGTGTTCAACATTGAGGAAAATGTACAGAAAAGGTAATGACATTTAACTCGGCA
>JBBDSB010000069.1:0-1975 GCA_040905205.1 Cyclobacteriaceae bacterium | reverse complement strand
TTTTGATAACAAATGTCAGATTATCATGAAGATAGGCGTTTAGTTAGATGATAGAGGAGAAGACAGAATAGAAATACTAATGGTGCATCATGCGTCCAGACCGTTGGGAAATGTTTAATTAAAAATTACTATAAAATCCAATCAACCACCTTCCCAATACCACCAATAAAGTAGGCATACAGGTGATGGAAATGGCTTTTCCATAGCCCGCTTCAAACTCATACCTGGTTGTAATTACAAAGAACAAGTAAAACCCCAACCAGAAAATATAACTCACCTCCTCCACATCCGACAGTCCAAATCCAATAAAAGATTGTTGCTGCGCCATTTCAGTAAGGCTGCCACCTTTTTGGATGCTGTAAAGGACTATCAGGTAAATCAGGCAGTTAAGGATAATGGGAATAAAGGAGATGGAAAGGACTAAGGCCAGTTTTGGGAAATCGTATTTTTCATCCAGCAAGGTAAACATCAGGCCTGAAGTCAGCATGTAAAATACAAAAAGCATGAGCGGAACAAAAAAGGCAATCAGGTTGCTGATCCCCCGGAACAACCGGAACAGGTCTATGCTTTCCAGTTCACTGGATTGAATTGCATAGGAGTGGCTGGAGATCCAATAAAACAGGATAGATAGAATAAATAAAAGAATTAAGGGCAGGTGCTTTTTCATCCGTTGAAACTTACATAAACTTCCAAATAGGCGGCTACTACAAGGATGACCAGGGTAATACCCGTCTTGAAAACAAACCATCGGTATTTGAAGAAGGATTCCTTACCCAGGAGCATTTTTTTGAACAGGTGTAAACCCAGATAGAGCCCCAGCGAACAGGAAAGGATGATGGCAGCGATCTCAATGGCATGGGGTAGCAGATGTCTCAGAATCACCGGAACCGGAAAATTATTCCCACCCACTGAAAATGCGTAGCCCAACACCACGCCATTGTAAAAGGTATTCAGCAAAGAGACTACTCCCAAAGAGAATCCACCCACTATATTGATCAGGGCCACCATAAGGTTGTTCCCCGCTATGGACCATAGCAATTCGGTTTTGGTTTGATCCATATGACAAAATTTGCTTTCCTTAGTGGTAGTATTTATCCTGAAAGGATAGCTGGAGATGAAAATGGTAACTTTATAGTAATCAAACCTGATGGTTTATCAGGGACTGCCACACCCTTTCCCACCTCCTAAACCTACCAAAAAGGGTTCGCTTGACGATTTAGTCGGTATTTTAAGACGATCTTAACCCGAACTCCAGGTTATTAGATTATATTCTTTACTGGTTCCGAGGTCATCGTATTTTTTTTTACCTGCAAATCATTTATATTTAATAAAATGAATGATATGGGCCCAATTAATAATAAATTTAGTTCTCAATTTTACCTGATACTACCTTTTAATTTATTGGTTGTGTTATCCAATATATGGGAAAACTGACCAAACATACGGATAAAGAGCTGGTTCTTTGTTTGAGACATGGGGACATGGCCGCTTTTGATGAACTGTACTTTCGGTATGCCAAAAAATTGATGGCTTTTTCACTGACTTTTTTTTCAAATAGGGATCTGGCTGAGGAAGCGGTACAGGAAATATTTGTAAGGGTATGGGAAAGAAGAAAAAAATTGGATGAATGCAAATCCTTTAAAACCTACCTTTTTCAATCCGTAAAATTTTACATGTATAATTACATCCGGGATAAAAAGCAGAACCAACGGATTGAGGAGGTAGCTCAGGAGGAATTTCTTAAACCCTGTAAAATTGAAGATAATATGGTATTCGAAGAATTGGAAGTTGCGGCCAATATGCTGATTTCCAAACTTCCCACGGTCCAACAACAGGTTTTCCGGCTGAATAAATTGGAGGGGAAGTCTCCTGATGAAATAGGATTTCAATTGAACCTGTCCAAAAGAACCATAGAGCACCATATTTACCTGGCCACCAAAACCCTCAGAAAAGAACTTTCCCAACACATCAGCCT
>JBBDSB010000068.1:0-1985 GCA_040905205.1 Cyclobacteriaceae bacterium | reverse complement strand
TGGGGTTAAAAATTAATAAACTGATTATCAATAATTTATGAAAATTTACCAAAAATTTGTACGAATTAGGGGTTACGTTTACTGATTATTGTGCTTTATATTTCAAAACCCAAATAGGATATTGCAATTAAGTTCATCTATCTGGGTTTTCATTCCAATCAGGTTTTCATATTCTTCATTGATTATAAACCTAAAAGTAAAACCCAAAATGCCTGAAAAGAGAATCTTACCGGCCTACTTAGAAAAAGAAAAGCCAAATTCCTCCTTCTCTTATTCACCTTTTTCTTCGGAATCAGCTGCCTGGGATGCGTTCAGACAGGGAAATGAATCCGCCTTTATCTTTATTTACGAATCATATTTTGAGGTACTTTACGCCTATGGATTCAGCATTGTCGCAGATCCAAATATGGTAAAGGATGCCTTGCAGGACTTATTTGTGGAGCTTAGGGAAAGAAGGGATCACCTTGGCCCCACGGATTCCATCAAATTTTACCTATTCAAATGCCTAAAAAGAAAATTGGTCAAAGAGTTGGCAAAATGGCCGGGGAAAAGGGAATCTCTTGATATCTTACCCTTGGGATTTCAATTCGCTTTGTCATACGAAACCCAGCTTATTGACAAGCAATTGAGTGCAGAAAAAATTGAAAAGTTGAATGAGGCGATTTCCAAACTCAGCCCAAGACAAAGAGAGATTATCCATTACAGTTTCTTTGAAGGGTTTACCTATCAACAAATACAGGATATGATGGGACTTGAAAATAAACAGACAACACGAAATTTGATGTACAAGGCCATAAAATACCTTAGAAAACATATTTAGACCTAAAAAAACCATTTGAAATTCTCCAGCTTACTGACTTACCACTCTTATTTTATCATTTGTGAAAACATTGAATAACATCGAAGATTTTTTAACCCAACCGGAATTTATCCGGTGGGTAAAGCAGCCGGACAAGGAGCTGGATGCCTATTGGGACCAGTGGCGCAAGGCCAATCCCGAGTTGTTGCCCACCATGCGCTTGGCTAAAGAGATGCTCTTGAGTACCTCTTATAAACCTCCTTTTCCCCCGGCAGGATTAAAGCAAGAGGTGCTCCAAGAGGTGCTTAGGCAAAGGCCAAAAGTGGCAAACCGGCCTACAGACCACAACAGAGAGAAAGGAAAATTCTGGTATCCGTATTTTTGGCAAGGGCTTGGGCAAATGAACAGAGTGGCTGCAATTCTCTTATTGACCTTTACCATAACAGGGATATTTGGATCCATTTTCTTGGAGAACTTTCCTGTGGAAGAGGAAAAAGAGGCGGTGGCCATAGTGCAGAAGCGTACCGTTCCCGGTGAAAAATTGCAATTGACCTTGGGGGAAGGGACAAAGGTCTGGTTAAATTCCTCCAGCCAATTGGAATTTCCGGAAAAATTCGCTCATGATCAACGGGTTGTAAACCTGGTAGGAGAGGCTTATTTTGAGGTAGAACGGGATAGTTTACGGCCATTTAAAGTAAGTACGAAGGGATTAAAAACTATCGTTTTAGGCACTAGTTTCAATATCAATACCAAGTCCCCGGGAAAAATCAAGGTTTCCCTAGTGAGTGGAAAAGTAGAGGTTTCCTCTTCACGCGCCCAAACCTCCTTGTCTCCGGGAGAAATGCTGGATTATGATGGTGCCAATGGAACCCATACTGTTAAAGAATTCGAGGCAGCCAAAGTATTGGCATGGAAAGAGGGGGTCTTGAAATTTCATAAAGCCACTTTGCCTCAAGTAAAGGCAGAGTTGGAAGAATGGTTTGGGGTTAAAATCAAGCTACAAAACGCCGGTGGGGTTACCTGGGAGTTTTCTGGGGAATACCCTCAACAAACACTGAAGGAAGTCCTGGAAAGCATGTCCTATATCAAGGGCTTTGCTTACCGGATTGAGGGCAAAGAAGCAACCATTAAATTCTGATCATATGAAATCGAGCATGACGCGAGCGACACACAGAGGGATGATTAT
>JBBDSB010000067.1:0-12143 GCA_040905205.1 Cyclobacteriaceae bacterium | reverse complement strand
AATAAGCCGGAAAAACCAATAGCAATAATAAAATTCCTATGATTGTTTTTTTCATCTGTTTATATTTTTTTTCAGCGGTGAGATGCCTGCCTGGTCGGCAGACAGGGAATCTCGCACCTGCCTGCCAGCAGGCAGGTGTTTGATAATCATCCCACTGTGTGACGATTTCGTCATGCCTGTCTGCCTCAGGCAGGCTCGATTTCATGTCAATACAAAATTTCATAATTCATCAACTCCTCAGCGTCATAGTTCATTCCTTCCCACTCTTCCAAGGTTATCTGATCAAGAATTTCGTTTGGGTTTTCAGCCAGTAAAAGAATTTCCTCATCTCCCCAAATTCCGGTATGGATATAAAACTCTACTTCTTCGTTGACATTGGACTGGTAATAATTTTCCTGTTCTTCTTCTGGTTGAAATACAAAAACCAGAATTCCAATGACCACAATCGCTGCTGCGACCATTCCTGAAATATAAATTCGCCGATCTTTCTTTTTCTTTGCCATCAGAATTCTGGACGGCAGCGCTTCGAAATAACCTTCCGGGACTTTATAAATGTTTTTCTTAGGAATATTGTTCATTCTGTATGTTAGACTGTTCTTTTTTCTAAAGGTTTACTGTTCCCTTCATGAATTCTTCAATTTTTTTGGCAGCATGGTGGTATCCTGCCTTTAACCCTCCCACGGTGGTATCAGTCATTTTGCTGATTTCCTCATAGGAGAGCTCTTCATAATACCTTAAATTAAATATCAATCTTTGTTTTTCAGGTAGTTTTAGGATGGCTTTTTGAAGTTGTCTTTGAATTTCATCCCCGTCTATATAAGGGGATTGATCCAAATAGCTTTTTAAAAACTCATGGTGCTCTTCTATAGAAGAGAAAGACCTTTTTTTCTTTTTTTCCAAGAAATTGAGGCTTTCATTTACGGCAATCCGATACATCCAGGTAAATAAAGAGGAGTTGCCGCTGAATTTATGAATATTTTTAAAAGCTTTAATGAATATTTCCTGTACCACATCATCAGCGTCTTCATGGATGATCACCATTTTTCTTACCATACCATATACTCTTTTCTGGTAAGTATCAATCAGAATCTCAAAACCTTTATCCCGGGTTTTAGGATTTTTTATCATTTCCAGAAGCTTTGCATCAAGTAGAGGTAACATTCAGGGGTTTAGACAAGGAAATGATGAACAGGTTTAATCCACCGGATTCACAAATCGAAAATAATGGCAGGGAAAATTGATGGGGATCATCTAAAAAGGTGATTTTATGAATAATATAACCATTTCCCTTAAGTTTTATAATGAATGGCCACGCAGGAAGTCTTCAATTTTCATTTTTTTCTTTCCCTCCAATTGTAATTCCAGAATAGAAATCATTCCATTTTTGGTTTGATAATAGAGGAAATCCTTATTGTTGGTGACATATTCTCCCGGTTGTAGTGTATCATTGTCTTCTTGCAGTATTTCAGTTTGAAAAATTTTGCAGGTTTTGTCTTTAAGCATGGTCCAGGCAGCAGGATAGGGGGATAAACCCCTTACCAGGTTGTGGATATGGATTGCAGGTTGGTTCCAGTTAATCATGCAGGTTTCCTTATAAATTTTGGGGGCATGATGGAGGAATTTTTCTTCATTTTGGCGGGTGGCCTTCACTTGGTTGGAAGCCAGTGCCTCTACGGTTTTTAAAACCAGTGCTGCCCCTTTTTTCTTTAGGCGATCGTATAATGAACCTACATTATCCTCGGGATGTATGGGTTCTTTCTCCTGGAAAAGTATATTTCCTGTATCTATATCATGTTTTAATAAAAATGTGGTGACCCCTGTTTCTTTTTCCCCGTTGATGATGGCCCAATTGATTGGAGCAGCCCCTCGATAATTGGGAAGTAAGGAGGCATGTAGATTAAAGGTGCCCAAAGGTGGCCTATTCCATACTACTTCAGGTAACATTCTAAAGGCCACGACCACCTGAAGGTCTGCCTGGTAGCTTTGCAATTTTTCTATGAAATCAGCAGCTTTTAGATTGGGGGGTTGTAATACCGGAATACCATGCTTTAATGCGGTTTCCTTAACAGGAGAGGGAAGTAATTGTCTGCCACGACCTTGAGGTTTATCCACTGCTGTTATGACAGCCACAATGTTCCAGGATTGGCTTATTAATAACTCCAGGGGAGGGACGGCAAACTCCGGGGTACCCATGTAAATGATTTTCAATGCTTTATTCATGATAAATTATTCATACAGCAAATATTTGGCTCTTAATGATTTATATTTTTCCAAATCCGCATTCCAGGATGCTCTGATTTCAGCTTCTGATTTTCCGGCTAAGATATCCTTTCTCAGCTGGTCTGTTCCTGCCAGTTTATCGAAAAAGTTATTGAAGAAATGGGACTCATCCCCGGCAATGCGAAAGGTTTCCAAAAGATACTTTAGGGTAAAGCGGTGAGATTGAGGTTCATTCCTCAAGTCTTTTCCAAAACATAGTGTATCCTGGAGCGGCGGATTTTTGGCCATCCCGTCTATGCTTTTAGGTGTGAAAGTAAAATCACCAAAATCAGGATCCGGATAACCATATACCTGAAAAGGAAATGGTGTCCCTCTACCCAGGCTGATTTTAGTCCCTTCAAAAAAACATAGAGAGGGGTAAAGGCGGATCGAGAGGTCATTGGGTAAGTTGGGGGAGGGTTTAATAGGTAAACTATAAAACATATCATGGTTCCAATTGGCCACAGTGATGATTTCCAGATCGGCTTTTACGCTATTTTTCAACCATCCTTCTTCATTGATCATCCGTGCTAATTCTCCTACGGTGAGACCGTGGACCACCGGAATTGGATGCATCCCTACAAAACTTTCATAACCCGGTTTTAAAACCGGACCATCTACATAATCACCATTTGGGTTAGGCCTGTCCAATACCATCAGTTTTTTTCCTTGTTCGGCACATGCCTCCATCAGATAATGTAATGTGCTGATAAAGGTGTAAAACCTGATACCCACATCCTGGATGTCAAAGATGACGATATCCACATCAGAGAGGGCTTCTACCGAAGGCTTTTTTGAGTTTCCATAAAGGGAAACCAGGGAAAGACCGGTTTTGGGGTCGATTTCATTTTCAACTTTCTCCCCTGCATCTGCCTCTCCCCTGAACCCGTGTTCGGGAACAAAAACTTTTTTAACATTTATCCCTGCTTCCAGTAAAAAATCCACAAGGTGAAGATGGTCTTTTTGGGTCAATACACTTGTTTGGTTTACTGCAAGTGCCACCCTTTTACCATTAAGATGGGAAAGGTAGGCATCCATGCGGTCTGCCCCAGGCAAAATGGTATTTTCTGAAATTTTCAGGGGACTTTGTTTCTCCGGATGATTGGGATTACTTTTGCAAAATGAAAAATTAACTGTTAAAAAAGCCAGGATAAATATTAATTTTAGGAGCTTCATATTAATTTGCGTTTCTTACAACAAAATAAGCGACTTCATTGAACCTTTCCTACTTCATTGCAAAAAGAATAAGTTTTAAAAAAACAGGAGGTTTTACCGGGACCATCCATAGGATAGCAGTCGCCAGCATTGCTTTGGGATTGTCCATTATGATCATTTCATTTCTTATCTTAGGAGGATTCCAGCGTGTAATTTCAGATAAGGTCTTTTCTTTCACCGGACATTATCAGGTACATCGGTTTGTTATGAGCCAATCCCTGGATGATTCCCCCACCAGTATGGACGGTTTTTTCTATACCCATTTTAAGGATTACGATTTTATCCGGCATGTCCAGGGTTATGCCAATAAGCCGGGCCTATTAAAAGGAGAAGAAGAAGTAGAAGGCGTAATGATGAAAGGAATAGGGCCGGATTTTGATTCTCTTTCATTTATGCCGTCAATGGTAAAAGGGAGGTTTATCCGGTTTTCAGAAAATGGTTCTGCTACCAATGAAGTGATACTGAGCACCAAAATTGCCAGAAAAATGCTATTGGATGTAGGAGACAGGGCCACCTTGTATTTTGTGCAGGATCCCCCAAGGTTTAGAAGGGTGGATGTGGTAGGATTGTACGAAACTTTTTTGGAAGATTTCGACGATAAGGTGATTCTGGGTGATATTCATACCATAAGGGTGCTCAATGACTGGGACAGGGATCAAGTGGGGGGATTTGAAGTTTTTTTACACGATCCGGCTAAGATTGATTTTTATGAGGAAACCATTTATGATCTTACGGATTATGATTTAAGATTAGTGAAAGCTACCGATAAGTACCTGCAGATATTTGATTGGTTGGAACTGTTGAATAACAATGTTTATGTGTTTTTGGGACTGATTTTATTTGTAGCTGCTTTCAATATGGTTTCGATCCTTTTCATTTTGATTATGGAAAGGACCTCCATGATTGGTATGCTAAAAGCATTAGGGTCGAAAAATATTCAGATCAGAAGGATTTTTATCTGGAACGGCCTCCGGATCATTGGAAGGGGAATGCTTTTGGGAAATTTAATCGGATTGGGATTTGGTTTCCTGCAACAGGAAACCCGGTTGATCAAATTGAACCCGGAAAATTATTATATGGATTTTGTGCCTGTTTTATGGAATTGGCCCATAATTTTGGGATTGAATGTTTTGATTTTATTCATCACCACGGCGGTATTATTTATTCCAGCCATGATCATCAGTAATGTCAATCCCATAAAAACCATTAAATTTGATTGACCCTGTATTTCTTGAAAACACTCTTTATTTTCATGTATATGACGCCAATAACGGCTTCCCGGAATATATTTTTTGACATTTTGGAGGTTCCCCTCGTTCGATCTGTAAAAATGATGGGGATTTCTTTTATTCTATATCCCAGTTTCCATGCTGTAAATTTCATTTCTATTTGAAAGGCATAGCCTATGAATTTAATCTTTTTTAAATCCATTCCTTCCAATACTTTTCTATGGTAGCAAATAAACCCTGCCGTGGTGTCTTTTATGGGTATCCTGGTAATAAACTGAACATATTTGCTTGCAAAAAAGGACATCAATACCCTTCCCATGGGCCAATTGACGACGTTGACCCCTGAAATATAACGGGATCCAATCACCATGTCATAGGCTTCATTCTTGCAGGTACGGAACAACCTTACCAAATCCTTGGGGTTATGTGAAAAATCAGCATCCATTTCAAAAATATATTCATAACCTTTTTGGAGGGCATATTCAAAACCCTCCAGGTAGGCGGTTCCAAGGCCCAACTTACCTTTTCGTTGGATGAGATGTAACCTTCCGGGCCAAATGAGCTGGTGTTTTTCAACGATATCTGCAGTTCCATCGGGGGACTGGTCATCTATGATCAAAACATCAAAAACCTCCTCCAATTGCATGATTTCAGAAATAATATCTGCGATATTTTCCTTTTCATTATAAGTCGGTATGATGGTCAGCTTGGTATGGTTCATGATTTCAGAATGCAAAAATAAACTTTAAAAAGTAATATTCCGCTGAAATGTCGGATTAGATCAATTTTCACATCTGTGTAGGTTGGCTTGTGCAAAGGCGTTGCCATAATAGGCAGCAGTCTCTAAATCCAAACATGCCTGTCTACTGTTTTTATCCATAAGGCATATTGCCCTTCTGGCCAATGCCTCATAATGTTTGGGATTAAGGACCAATACCTGATCAAAATCTTCCACAGCCCATTCTTCAAATCCCAATTTCATCAATGCAAATCCACGGTTGTAATGGGCACTGATGTTATCAGGTTCGAATTCCAGGTATTTATTAAAAGCGGTGATCACGCCTAAACCATCTCCTGAGTAAGCCCTGGCAATACCCAGATAGTAATGAGGCATAGGCGCATCGGGTTGAAGTTGAATGGCTTCTTCCAGGAATTCCCCGGCACTTTTATACCTGCCGTTTTTAATCATGGATCGGGCCAACAATACCAGAATTTCAAAGTCTTTGGGATCATGCATGGCCGCTAATAAAAAATTCCGTTCGGCCTTTTTCATGTCCTCCTTTTTCCATTCTATTTTGCCTATTCCAGCATATGCATGTGCATTATTAGGTTCAAGGGACAGTATTTTTTCATAATCGTTGAGGGCTTCATCATACATCTCCAATTCTTCATAAGACCTCGCCCTGAGGTGTAGGGATTTGATATCAGCAATGCTGACAAAAAGAACTCTGTCAAATTCCTTTATTGCTTTTTGGTATTCCCCATTCAAAAACAAGGATTCACCGTTTTTGTAATTCCCGATACATGCTGTCAACAATGGGATAAAGAGGAAAAAGATATTTCTGATAGAAACCGAATTGGAAAGCAGCATGAAAGCAATTGTATTAATTTATTAGTTGTTGTATTCAAATTTAAAAATAATGCCTCATTTTGGCAAATTTTTTTAATACGTAAAGTTTGCAAACCTTCCGGTTTTTTTGATCGTCAGGTACTTATTAAAATCAATGGGTGAAACCAGGAAGGTTTAAATGCTTTAAAATCAGTTAATTATTTAAATATATAGCGGATTTAAGGTAAATTTCAAATCCAGTTTGGGTAGGTTTTTCGTAAATCAATAAAAACATTTGGAATGCCCCATTCTATAAATGACATGAACGGATATTAAAGCAAAATTTCAAAAAAAATGGTGGTTTATTTTTTAATGTTAAGGGCTGTCCTAATAAATTAGAGGACAGCCCATTTTTATTTTTAGGGCATTATTGGCTGCCTGGAAAATTCAGATTATAAGATTCCTTTTGTACTCGGAAGTTGATCGAGTGCCTTAAAATCTCTTGAAACCGCAATTTTGATGGCTCTGGCCAGCCCTTTGAATATGGCCTCGATTTTATGGTGTTCATTTTCCCCCTCTGCCTGGATATTCAGGTTGCATTTTGCCGCATCACTAAATGATTTAAAAAAATGAAAAAACATCTCCGTGGGCATTTCGCCTATTTTTTCCCGATGAAAATCAGCTTTCCACACCAACCAGGGCCGGCCTCCAAAATCTACCGCAACCTGGGCCAGACAATCATCCATAGGCAATAGAAAGCCGTACCTGTAAATTCCTTTTTTATCCCCCAGGGCCTTGGCATAGGCTTCTCCCAAAGCCAGCCCGGTATCTTCAATGGTGTGGTGCTCATCAATATGGAGGTCCCCTTTTACGGATATTTCAAGGTCTGTTCCCCCATGCTTGGCCAATTGTTCCAGCATATGGTCAAAGAAGGCCAATCCCGTATGAATATTACTTTTTCCGGATCCGTCAAGGTTTAAGGAGACCCTGATGTCCGTTTCAGAGGTGGCCCTGTTCACCTGGGCTTTCCGAGCTGGTATGCTTAAAAATTCATATATTTTATCCCAGGAACTGGTACAAAGAGCGGCTCCTTTTACCTCCTTTTCCCCAAAGAAAATAGCCTTTGCTCCTAGATTTGCAGCCAATTGTACATCGGTAATCCGGTCTCCGATCACATAGGAATTTTCCAGATCATATCTTCCGTTCATGTATTCTGAAAGCATGGCTGTGCCTGGTTTTCTGGTTGGAGATTTTTCTTCTTCCATCGTTTTATCGATGTGAATGGCCTTAAAAACGATTCCTTCCTGTTCCAGCGTTTTGAGCATTTTAAACTGTGCAGGCCAAAAATTGGCTTCCGGAAAAGAGGGTGTTCCCAAACCATCCTGATTGGATACCATTACCAATTCAAATGGCGTTTCTTCCGCAATCTTCCTTAAATTGGAAATTGCCTTGGGTATGAACTCCAGTTTTTCCAGACTGTCTACCTGATAATCCGTGGGAGGTTCTTTGATGATGGTTCCATCCCGATCAATGAATAATATTTTTTTCATGTTTTAATCTGATTTTCCTGTTCGATTAATTTAAGGGGTGGTTGGCAATTGAGCCAAAACTTCAAGGAGCCTTTCGTTTTCATTTCTTGTCCCTACCGTGATTCTTAAACAATCATCACACAAAATAACATTGGATCTGTCGCGAACGATGATTTTACGTTGGATCAATTGCTCATAGGTCTTTCTGGCTTCTTTTACCTTTACCAATAAAAAATTGGCATCTGAAGGGAAAACATATTGAATAAGGGCTAAATTTTTGAGTTGGTTTTCAAGGTAAGCCCGTTCCTTAAGAATGCTTTTTACCATTGATTCCAATTTTTTGGTCTGGTCCAATGCCTTCAGTACCTTCTCTTGGGTCAATCCACTGATATTATAAGGTGGTTTGATTTTATTTAGTATACTGATGATTTCTTTGGAGGCAAAGGCCATTCCCAGCCTTAAGGATGCCAGGCCCCATGCTTTGGAAAAAGTTTGCATGATGAGTAGATTAGGGTGAAGTGGCAGTTCTATAGTGAAACTGGGTTCATCACAGAAGTCAATATAAGCTTCATCAATCACTACCAACCCATCAAATTTTTCAATGATCTTTAATACATCTTTTCTCACCATTTTGTTGCCACTGGGGTTGTTGGGGGAACAGATAAAAATGATCTTGGTATGATCATCCACTGCATCCAAAACATCCCGGCTGATGATCTGAAAGTCTGTATTTAAATTTATTTTTTTTGTTTTGACGTCATTGATAGAAGCACTCACCTCATACATGCCATAGGTGGGAGGCAAGAGGATGACATTGTCAATGCCGGGCCTGCAAAAGGCCCTGAAAAGAAGGTCGATGGCTTCATCACTTCCATTGCCTAAAAATATCTGATTCCAGGGTACTTTTTTTAAAGCAGAAAGTTTGTGTTTTAAAGCTATTTGTGCAGGGTCCGGATACCGGTTAAATGGTTTTTCAGTTGTGGAGCCTATGGGGTTTTCATTGGCATCGAGAAAAACACCTTCCTTTCCCGAATATTCATCTCTTGCGGATGAATAGGGTTTTAATAGTTGAATATGAGGCCTTAGTAGCTTTTCAAGGATAAAACTCATGTTATTTTTCATTAGAAAGATAGGCCAATCTCAATGACACCGCATTTTTATGTGCTTGCAGCATTTCATTTTCAGCCATTGTTTCGATCACTGGTCCCAGTGTTTTTAATCCTTCTTTTGTGATTTTCTGATAGGTGATTTTTTTTACAAAGCTGTCTACTGAAACCCCACTATAACTTTTCGCATAGCCATTGGTGGGTAGGGTATGATTGGTACCGGATGCATAATCTCCTGCTGATTCAGGCGTAAAATTCCCAATAAAAACGGAGCCGGCATTTTTGATTTTACCCACTGTTTGATCCGCTTCTTTTACGGAGATAATCAAGTGCTCAGGGGCATATTCATTAATGAGGTCTATGGCTTTTTCCCTATCATCCATTACGATGACCACACTGTTTTCAAGTGATTTGGTGGCCATTTTTTGTCTTGGCAGATTCTCCAATTGTTTTTCGATACGCTTAAGGATTTTTTTCGCCAGTTTTTCCGTGTTACAAACCAGAATCACCTGACTGTCGGCTCCATGTTCTGCCTGGGAAAGTAAATCAGCCGCCACGAATTCCGGAATGGCACTTTCATCGGCATAAACCAAAACCTCAGAAGGTCCTGCCGGCATATCTATGGCCATACCATATTTGGTGGACATTTGTTTGGCTGCGGTGACATATTGATTTCCTGGTCCAAATATTTTATCAACCTGGGGTACGGAATCGGTTCCGAAGGTCATGGCAGCAATGGCCTGTGCTCCTCCCACTTTGGCAATTTTGCTGATGCCTACCAATTCAGCCGTATATAAAATGGCAGGATGGATTTCCCCTTTTGCATTGGGTGGGGAGCAAAGTATTATTTCCTCACAACCTGCTATTTGGGCTGGAATGCCCAACATCAACACCGTGGAAAACAAGGGTGCCGTACCTCCGGGAATGTATAAGCCCACTTTCTGAATGGGAACACTTTTTCTTTTACAAATCACACCGGGCATGACCTCTGTTTCCAAATCGGGGGTGGCCTGAAGGCGATGGAATTTTTCAATATTAAGCTTAGCAGTTTGGATGGCTTGTTTTAATTTCTGATCTATTAGGGAAGCGGCAGCCATCATTTCCTCCTTTGGGACGAGGATATGGCTGATTTCTACATGGTCATATTCCAAGGCAAATTTTTTCAAGGCTTTGTCACCTTGTCTTTTCACCTTTTTCATAATTGGTTTGACAATTTTTTCTATTTCCTTTACCTTTTGAACCGGCCTTGCCAATTCTTTTTTCCATGTTTTTTTGTCAGGATTGACCAGGATTTTCATTTTTTTCTTTTTGTATGGGATGAAACGGCGAGTTTTTGAAATTAAATCCCGGATTTGAAAATAACGTATGTTGGGAATTAAAGGACTATATGAATTATACCACCATTTTTTCAATAGGAACGACCAGGATCCCCTGTGCCCCTGCAGATCTCAACTCCTCAATATTTTCCCAAAATTGTTCTTCACTGATCACAGAATGGATGGAAGACCAACCTTTTTCAGCCAAAGGAAGAATGGTTGGACTCCTCATTCCCGGAATTAGAGAAATTATTTTTTCAACAGACTCATTTGGTGCATTCAGCAAAACATATTTATTGCTTTTCCCCTTTTGGACAGCATTCATACGGAATAACAATTTTTCTACGCTGTCCTTTTTTGCCTCTGGCAAGATAGGATTTCCGATAAGAACTGCTTCAGACCGGAAAATTTCTTCTACTTCTTTCAATCCATTCATCATCAGCGTGGATCCTGAACTGACAATATCACAAATACCCTCCGCCAAACCAATGCTTGGGGCAATTTCTACCGAACCACTGATTTCATGAATTTCAGCATTCACCTTTTTATCCTTTAGGTAATTTCCCAATATCCTGGGATAGGAGGTCGCAATGTTTTTTCCTTCAAAATAGCTAATATTCTGGTAATCCTCTCCTTTGGGAATGGCCAGGGACAACCTGCATTTAGAAAAACCCAAATGCTTAAGTGTATTCACTGCTTTATTTTTTTCAACCAGTTCATTTTCGCCTACAATGCCTAAATCTGCTACCCCATCAGCCACATAACCAGGAATATCATCATCGCGTAAAAATAAAAACTCAATGGGAAAATTGGTAGCAGAAGACATGAGTTTACCTGTTCCATTATGGAATTTTATACCGCACTCCTTGATCAAATTAAGAGACTCTTCACTTAACCTGCCACTTTTTTGCACAGCAATCCGGATGATGTTTTTCATGTATTATTGAAATGAATGATTTGTTAGTAAAATGTTTAGAATTGGACCGGAAATTTTCCGATTGAGGGGCAATATTTTATTGAAATTCCTCTCAGGAGGAATGATGATCCGCATGATGCTCATGAGCATTTGCTGGGGAGAAAAATGAATAAATGGAATAGAAACGGCCTTTGATCAACATAAGGTTACAAATTTAGTGAGCAATTTGTAACATACAAAAAATTTAGGCGGTTTAATTATTTAATAATTGGCTATTGACCATTTTATCATCAATTAATTTCTTTTTGCCAATTTGAATCCCGTATTGATTTTCAAAAATTTCTGACCATTTTTTTTAACGGCTTCTGAAGATATGAAAGTGATCAGTTTATTATTGTGAAGATTCCTGTGAGGCCGCCTTTTTAGTGGGATTTCTAAATTACCTGAGGTAGGCCATCTATAATTTCATTGCCTTGTCGCTCATGCAACCATTTAAAATATTTCTTTAATTGTGTGCTTAATATTTCAGCCGTTTTTTGATCAGCCTGAAACACGAAATGGTTTTCTGTAGGTATGATTTTATCTATTTTAAACCGGTTTAACAATATCAATTGGTCCAAATCTTCTATCCCAAGTGTGTTTTCTTCCTGAGAAACCGAATCTAAGATAATTTTAAGGTCGGATAACACATGGCTGGTAAGAAAATCAGATATCCAGCTTTCTTGTGTTTCTAGCGTATCAATGATGATTTCATTTTCTGAAATCACCGGATAAAGATTTTGCAGCGGTTCATATGGCGTGACGGTATTATGATTACGGTCAAATTCTTTCAGTGCTTTTGAATCATGGATTACCACAGTTACAGATCGGTAACCCTGGGCTACTAAGTTTTTTAATATTTCCTTTCCCAATTGATCAAAGCCCAGCAGGGCAATCTTTGGGAATTAAATCTGCTGGACAAATCGAAGCGCCAATTTAGCGGCATGTGCATCTGTTGTGGGAACAACATATTCTTTGCTGTAAA
>JBBDSB010000066.1:0-1989 GCA_040905205.1 Cyclobacteriaceae bacterium | reverse complement strand
GGGTTTTCATAGCAGTTCTCACGGGGAGGATCCAAAAAGCGATATTTTAATGCGCGGGCCTGACGGTATGGAAACGGTTAGCATTACCCAGATCAGAAACTCCCTTTTCACCCCTTCCATGATCCATGTTGATTTAAAAGCGAAGAAAACGTACGGTCCTTTTTTTTACACCATTTAATATTGAATGATTATTTAAACCGTTTCGCTAAAATTATCATTAAAACCGGGACAAAAAAGGGTAAACAAGGCCCTTATACACTGACCTAAAGTTGATTGGGTAATCTTAATTCCGAATTGGCTTTCTTTTTATGCAGATGTTTTGAGGGAAAGTGATAAATCTGGGCATAGGATTTCACACGGGTAGTACTGACTCTTCGGTAAATGTGCCTGCGCTTAATTTCCGTAGGCGATTGCAAGCCCGCAGCGGCGGAAAGCTCCAATAAACTATCAATGGTTTTCTCTTGAAATTTGGCCACTCTAATCGATTTATCGGCCACATCCAGTCCTCTCACCAACCGTTCCTGCTGCGTCGCCACCCCGACAGGGCAGGTATTCGCATTGCAGCGTAGTGCCTGTATGCAACCCGTCGCCAACATCATAGCCCGGGCGGCCGAGCAGACGTCTGCCCCAAGTGCAAGAATTCTTGCCATGTGGAAACCGGTCATTATTTTACCCGAAGCCATCAATTTGAGTTCGTTTCTGATTCCATAAGCTTCGAGCATGTCGTTGACCAAAGCCAATCCATCCCTTAAAGGCATTCCCAGAGAATTACTGAATTCTACCGGAGCGGCACCTGTTCCACCTTCCCCTCCATCCACTGTTATAAAATCGGGGAAGATCCCTGTCCGGGTCATTTCTTCGCAAAGCAAGCGAAAATCATCTTCACCCGAAGCACAAAATTTAAAGCCAACAGGTTTACCATCGCTCAAACCACGTAAATTTTGAATAAAATGAAGCAGCCCGGCCGCATCTGAAAATTCGGAATGAAAGGGTGGGGAATGGATATCATTAAATGGCTCCACATGTCGGTATCGGGCTACTTCCGGCGTATTTTTAATCGCCGGAAGAATACCTCCATGCCCCGGTTTTGCTCCCTGGGAAAGTTTGATTTCTATCATTTTGACCGAGGGAAGCAGGGCATTCGATCGAAATGTAGTGTCACAAAAGGAGCCATCTTTCTTGCGACATCCAAAATAACCCGTTCCGATTTGCCAAATAAGATCCCCTCCGTTTTCCAAATGGTAATCGCTTATTCCACCCTCGCCGGTATTTTGCGCAAATCCTCCGATTTTGGCCCCTTTATTCATGGCCAAAACGGCATTTTTACTAAGGGCCCCAAAACTCATTGCTGAAATATTTAAAAGACTGGCCGAGTAGGGCTGCCGACAATCTTTACCCCCAATGCTAATCCTAGAAGGAACCGAAGCAACAAAGGATGTATTAAAGGTGGAATGATTCATCCATTCGTACCCTACCTTGTACACATCCATTTTTGTTCCGAATGGACTGGTATCCATTTGATTTTTTGCCCTTTGGTACACCAGGGAACGAAACATGCGGTTAATCGGTGCACCATCGATGTCTGACTCGATAAAATATTGCATGATTTCGGGTCGTATCGCTTCAAAAATATACCGAAAATTTCCAACCACCGGAAAATTTCTTCGTACCGCATGCTTTTTTTGACTCAGATCCAAAAGCGCTATAACCAGTACAAGCAATATGGGCACCACCAAAAACCAGCTGAGTAACCCATACCAGCCCGTCGCAGCAAACACAAGTAGAAGTCCAATAAAAACTCCAGGAACCTGGATGATTTTATTTATACGCTTATTCATAAATTTCGATGCCTTCAAAAAATGGAGACCAGGAAAACCAAAACCCCATCATCTGCGGAATCACATCCAGCGACTCACCTTCCCTGGGTCCCGATACGGCTTTTCCGAATAAATTCCATCGATTCCCTTCCTGGTCTTCCAGAAGCCAGGG
>JBBDSB010000065.1:0-1989 GCA_040905205.1 Cyclobacteriaceae bacterium | reverse complement strand
AAGGTGTCAAAAACCAACTGGGTCTCCCCTCCAAAACTTTCAATCGGGTATACCTTGACATTTTGTCCTTTCATTATCCCGAGAACCCTTTTTTTGGCCGGAAGACGGATGTCGGTTTTGTTGACTGGAAAAAGCAGACTGTTGTGATTCGATTTGTAATCACCATAAGGATAATTGGCGTAATTTCGGCTGTGACCCGTTTCCCGGGAAACGACCTTGGTTTCGGGATACATGGCCTTCCAGGTAGCCCAGCTGGTTTCTATGAGCGATATCACTTCAGGCTTTTCCCCCATCAACGCTCCATTCACCGCTTCAAACCGCATTTGGGACCAGTTGGTGTCTGTCAACCGGTCATAGGGAATCACGTTGGTGTTGTACAACAGCCCGGAAACACCGAACGTCGTTTTCCCGGCGGAAATGTTTCTGTCCCAGGCAATTCCGGTACCGGTGAGCGGGCAATAAATCACGGCAAGGGAAGTAGTGCCCACTTCGTCGTTGATGATTTCATGCCAATCCAAAATCTTATGGGGATATGCCTTTGCCTCCCCCTCTGCTGCATACCCCAATACCAAATCCTCGTCCTCCAGGTAATCAATTTCAGATGACTTAACAAAGATGGGTTCGTTCAATGCAGGAATGCCGTCCTTACCAGGGCCACCGTCAAGGACTTCTGATTCAGGAATAAGCCAGTTTTGACTGCCCCCTGAAGTATTGCTGCCTCCGCCTCCCGGTCGAAAGTCGGGACCTTCCGGCTCCCCACATCCAAAAAAAGAGAATGCCAGGAAAAGGGAAATCATACCATTTTTATGTGTTATTTTCATCATTCATCAAATTTTAAATTGAAAACAGGTGCCTTGCTTTTCTTTGACAAATTGAAAAACAAAGACAGGGAATATTTGTAGGAGGTGGTCAATTGCGAACCGTTCAAGGAACGGTACAGTGGAATATCTGCCCATGCCCGAATGGACAAATCCGGATTAAAATGCACGCTTAACCCTGGAATGGCATAGATCCATTTTCCGCCTGATCCGGGAAAAGTATTCCCATCCACCAAATCCACAGTCTGGCGTCTGTACCTGCCAAAGAGGAAGACATCCATAGGCCAATGAACAAACAGGTTGTAATTGATTCCTACATTGGCCTGAAATTCATTGCCAAATTGGTATACCTGGGTCTGGTTATAATTGCGATTCTTGCCGGAAGCCCTGTAAGTAAGGATTCCCAGCAGGCTCATGGGCGTAAGCAAGAATTTGGATTGTTGATAAAAGGTCCAAAACATGCCATCAAGGGAGCCTGAACCCGGTTGCATGTCTGCCACCATGGTAAGTCCCTGGTTGTTTTTAAAATCCGTTCTTCCGGTAGGGATTTTTGGGCCTGCTCCCACCAGCCATTCGCTGTTGGCGTGATTTTGTGGATTCAGGATGCGGTATTTGAGCAAAAAAACCATGTCCCCCAATCCCTGTGCACGTGTAAACCCGATTTGATTGTTGTACTCCCTGATGCTTCTTTCCTGCCTCACAAAAGGCAACACCATGGTAAGGGCAATGCGCTCGTGAATCCCATAATTCACCTCCATCAGAAAAGATTTGGTCAACCGGCTGCGGGTATCATCTGCCAATAGGGAATTGCCGTCCATTAAATCCCGGATCACATTGTGGTCATAGGTCAGTAAAAATTGCACCGCTTTCGCATCGGCAGTTCCCAAGCCCAGGGTTCCCCCTACCGGTACACCACCGGAACAGCATGCCTGGCCCAGTACATCCCGAAAGAGAAAGGACAACATCAAAAAAAGCAAACAGGCTATTTTGGTATTCATGTCTATTTAGAAATTTGCCCGGAAAGAAAGTGCAGGGCGCCACATGGCACCCATGCACTTTACCAACCCAGCATCAACTTAATCTTACCTTTAGTACTCCCCTTTGAAGGTGATTTCAATGGTTTTCGCAATGTTGGAAGCAGGCTTACCATTCTTAAAATTAATTCCATAAT
>JBBDSB010000064.1:0-1999 GCA_040905205.1 Cyclobacteriaceae bacterium | reverse complement strand
TCCAAATCCGGCCCTGCAAACAAGTAGGGCAGATCGAATTCATAATTTCTCCGGGATGCGGTAAAAAAATCAAAATTATCGGCCAACTGCTCATACACGGCCAGGGCACTTAAATCATGGTCCCCAAAAGCACCATCCCAAGTCAAAAAGAACTGCTGGTTGATGTTTTTCAAAATGCTTGAAGACTCAGTAAGTTCTGTGGTGGCATTCAGGCTCCGGACAAAAGTGTATTCTCCGGTTTCAGGATTATAATCATATTCCGGGCTTTCCTTCACGAAAACCTTACTTCTGTCATAGGTCCGGTTGAGGTCAAAAACAGCCTTCGTCTTAAAGCCACTCCCCAGGTCATAATCCAGTTTCAATTTGGCGAAGCCAAAAAGCTTGTTCCATTCCTGAAATCCCACATTATCCACAAAGATCATATTATGGGGATTGATGGATGCACCTGAACCTACCCCCCTTAGAAATGAAGGGTCAGGGAAGGGCTCATTTGACCAGTAAGCTCTGGACCTATACAATCGGGTCATAATACCTACCCGCTGCCGTGTTCTCTCCAACTGATGACTGGGACCATAAAACTCCTGGTTGGTAAGGGAAATATCAATGCCCATTTCCAATCTTTCTGTAAGCTTTATGTCAAGATTTGATCTTAATGAATAGCGTTGGTGTTTGGTATCATCGGACTGCAGCATATCATCCTGGGTAAAATAACCCAAGGATGCAAAATACTTTACCCTTTCCGTACCACCCCTGATATTAAGGTTGTGCTGGGCCTGGGGCGAATAATCCCGGACTACCTGATTCCACCAATCCGTATTGGGGTAATTTTCCGGGTCGGATCCATTACGGAACGCATCTATTTGCTCTATAGACCAGGGAGCGGCTTCTCCCAGATTGGTACGGGCTACATTTTCCATAGCGGCATATTGCCAGGAGGGGACAAATTCAGGTTTAACCATGATAAACTGCTGACCAAAATTGGCTGAATAAGTGAATTTCGGAGCACCCAATACCCCGCGTTTGGTCGTTACCAAAACTACGCCATTTCCCGCCCTTGCGCCATATACCGCTGCAGCAGCAGCATCTTTGAGGACATTGAAACTTTCTATTTCGTTGGGGTCAATTTGCTGGAAAAACTCCTCGGTCACAGGAAGACCATCCACAATAATTAAAGCGGATCCAAAACCCCTGATGTTGAAACTGGTCTTGTTCTGACCAGCCTGCCCATTGGAATTTTTGATGAATACTCCAGGGGTTCTTCCCATTAGACCCTGAGCCAGGTTAGGCATAGAAACTTCCGCCAATTCCTCCGTGTTGACCATGGTGATGCTTCCTGTTAGGTTTACTTTATCCTGAAGGCCATAACCTACCACCACCACTTCTCCAAGCTGAGAAGTTTCCGGGGCCATCACCAGGTTGATCTCAGTCTGGTTTCCCACCGTAACCCGTTTGGATTCAAATCCCAAAAAGGAAAAAATAACCACTGCATTTTCCGGAACTTCAAGCGTGTATTTTCCATCATTGTCTGTGACCGTTCCGGTGTTGGTTCCTTCCACCAATACCGTAACACCAGGTAAAGCCCCGCCTTCCTCATCAGTAATGGTACCGGTAATCACCACATCAAATTCATCTCCAGGTCCGGATAATTTTTCATCATCCGTTTTGGCCTCCCTTCGATGGACGAGTATGTTTTTGTTTACCTGCTTAAATTGCAGTCCGGTTTGAACGGAAAGCAATTGAAGGATTTCGTAAACGCTCCTAATCTTGTTTTCCAAGGTCACTTTGGGCAGGTTATTTATATCCTTATTGGTAAAAACAAATTGGAAACCGGAAGCTTTCTGAATTCGGCCCAAAGCTTTTTCAACGGTAACCTCCTTTAGGGACACTTGAATCATCACCTCTTCAATATTTTTGACCTGAGCGTTTCCGTTTGAACCAAAAAGGAGGCTCATGGAAAGACATTGGATCAAAAATGCGTAGACAAATAGTTTGCTCATGC
>JBBDSB010000063.1:0-2002 GCA_040905205.1 Cyclobacteriaceae bacterium | reverse complement strand
ATTTTGATGATTATTCCAAAATGCAGGAACTCAGGATCAGACAGGAATATTGGAGGAACAGGTCCAGGGGATTGGATGGGGAAAGTGCTGTCGGGGGTCGTGCCCTGATTCCCCCCATTACCATGAGCCCGACATTTGACCGGATTTTCGGAGGCACCGAAATCAACATTGTGCCAACGGGAAATGTTAACCTGGATTTTGGGGGGCTATTCAGACGGATTGACAATCCATCCATTCCCATCAGACAACAAAGAAATGGAGGGTTTAATTTTGACCAACAGATTCAAATGAGTGTCAATGGTATGCTGGGGGAGAAAGTTCGGATCGGTGCGAATTTTGACAGCAATAATTCATTTGATTTTGAAAATCAACTCAAGGTAGAATATGCGGGTTTCGAAGAAGATATTTTAAAAAGTATAGAAATAGGCAATGTCAGTATGCCCATTCAAAACAGTCTGATCCAGGGTGCGCAAAACCTATTCGGTGTGAAAACCCAAATGCAGTTCGGTAAGCTATTTATGACCACCGTTGCTTCTACGCAAAGAGGGCGAAGAGACGAGATTGTTATTGAAGGTGGAAACCAGGGAAGGCCCTTTGAAATCAGGGCTTCGGAATACGATGAAAACCGCCATTTTTTTCTAGGCCATTTTTTTAGGAACAACTACGAAAACTGGCTTAGGGGCCTTCCCCAGGTATTGTCCGGGGCGCAAATTACCAGAGTTGAAGTGTACATTATGAACCGGGCCAACAATACCGAAACCCTTCGGAATTTTGCGGCATTTCTGGATTTGGGAGAAGGGCAGGTCATCCATCGACCTGACAATCCCAATATAGGACAAGGCAACCCACTGGCTCCTGCATCGAACAATGCCAATGACCTTTTTAATTCCCTAAGAGGTAATCCGGCATTTAGGAATTTTGAATCGGCAGCCTCCGCAATAAGTGATGACCTGGGATTGGAAAGGAGCACTGATTTTGAACAGGTAAACGGTGCCAGGAAACTAAATGAAAATGAATATACATTTCACAGGGAATTGGGCTATTTCAGCCTTTACAGGAAACTCCAAAATGATGAGGTCATTGCCGTTTCTTATGAGTACACCTATAATGGGCAAAGCTATAAAGTAGGAGAACTCTCGGAGGATTATCAGAACAGGTCAGAAAACGAGGTCATATTTTTAAAAATGCTAAGGCCCTCCAGGATCAATACCCAAATCCCATCCTGGGACCTGATGATGAAAAACATCTATAACCTCAATGCCAATCAGATTCAGAAAGAAGGTTTTCAGCTTCAGATCATCTATAGGGACGACAGGACGGGACTGGACAACCCAAGCCTTTTGGAAGGAGAAAATGTAGAAGATATTCCCCTCATCCGGTTGTTAAAACTTGATAAACTCAATCCCCAAAATGACCCCCAACCTGATGGTAATTTTGATTATGTCCAGGGGCTTACCATAAGCCCACAGCAGGGATTGGTGATTTTTCCGGTACTTGAACCCTTTGGAGAAACTTTGGAGGAATACTTCCTCCCTTCAGAAGTCAATCTCGTTGATAAATTTGTTTATGACACTTTGTATAACACCACCCAGGCAGATGCGGAGCTGGTAACACGACTCAACAAATATTTTATCAAGGGAAGTTTCACTTCCGGTTCCGCCTCTGAAATTATGCTTCCCGGATTAAATATTTCGGAAGGATCTGTTTTAGTTACCGCCGGAAACATCCCACTTACAGAAGGGGTGGATTATACCATTGACTATAACATCGGCAGGTTGGTCATCATCAATGAAGGTATACTTCAGTCAGGAAAAAAAATCAGTATCAGCTTTGAAAAGGCAGATCTGGTTTCATTTCAGACAAGGAGTCTTTTAGGTACCCGCCTGGACTATATGCTCAATGAAAATTTCAACCTTGGAGGTACTTTTTTATACCTTAATGAAAGACCGAATATTTCAAGAATAAGCACCGGCAGCGAAACCCTAAGAAATAGTCTTTGGGG
>JBBDSB010000062.1:0-2005 GCA_040905205.1 Cyclobacteriaceae bacterium | reverse complement strand
GTTCCCCGGAATGGGTAATGAATTTTACCATAAATCCATCGGAAATGTTAGCTGAAGACCCATTGGCCAAAGAGTTACAGGAAGAATTTGATGGCATCCAAATGACAGATCTGGGAATGAGCCGTGAAGAGTCAAGGGCGATATTGGAATATATTCGAAGTTTATAGAAAAATATATATTTTTCATTTTTATGTATATTTAAAATTATTTTTAATATATCAATAATCAATAATCAATAATCAATAATCAAAAATAAGTCATATTATGAAAGAAAGTAGATTAAATAGATTGTTTAACAAGAAATCTGGCAAGTGCTTTGATGTAGCAATTGATCATGGGTTTTTTAATGAATATTCATTTTTACAAGGAATTGAGAATATCGAAAAATCTGTTGAAGCATTAATAGATGCTAATCCGGATGCTATTCAGCTAACTGTTGGCCAGGCAAGACATTTGCAATCGGTTGCGGGAAAGATGAAACCCTCCTTGGTATTGAGAACGGATGTTGCAAATGTATATGGCCCTGACTTGCCAGAAGTATTATTTAGTAGAATGATTGAAAAGCCTGTGCTACAAGCGGTACGTTTGGATGCGACATGTATAGTGGTTAATCTATTCCGTATACCCAATGAACCTGAAGTAACAGATCAGTGCATCCAGAATATCTTGAAATTAAAACCTCTCTCTGACTACTATTCTATGCCGTTAATGATAGAACCTCTTGTATTCCGTCCCAATAAGGAAAAGGGTGGGTATATGGTTGATGGAAATATTGAATTAATTACTCCTTTGGTTAGACAAGCGGTTGAATTGGGAGCTGACCTGATCAAAGCCGATCCCACAGATAATGTAGAAGATTATCACAAAGTTGTGGAAATCGCTGGGTCTATACCTATATTAGTTAGGGGGGGTGGACGTGCAAGTGACGACGAAGTACTTAATAGAACCTTTAAACTCATGAAACAAGGAGTTAATGGTATAGTTTATGGAAGAAATGTCGTCCAGCATCCTAATCCTCAAGGTATGACAAAAGCACTTATGGCTATTGTCCATGAGGATGCTAAACCGAATGATGTTAAAAAATTCCTGAATAATTAATTCAGAATATAGCCTATCATAATTATTAAGATTATAGACTTAACAACTATTTTCATATAATTAATCAATGATAGGGGGCTTAGCAAAACCAGGAATTTTGCTCAAAAAAGCCAAAGCCAGCGAATGTATGTTTTTGAGTTCGGAGGCGATTTTTAAATCGTAATACCTGCTAGTCAGCGGAGATACGGATTATAAAAAATCTGCTCTGAGCGTTCAATATTTGAATGCGAAGCAGTAATATACAAACGGAGCGTTAGCGTTGCCCTTAATTTCTGTACATCGATGTGATCACGCTGAATTTGATCAAAAAAATGGTTTTGCGAAGTCTAATTAAATTGAAAATTTTTAAAAAAAATAAATTAACTAACAAAATTAGGAGTTCTTATAATATGAAACTAGTCAAGGTTGGTATAATTGGCGGTGGCCTCATGGGGAAAGAAGCTGCCAGCGCTTTTGGGAGATGGTTTGCCTTAAATAACTTTCCGGTTAACGTTGAACTCAGTGCAGTTTGTGACTTGGATGAAACGGTCCTCAATTGGTATAAGCAAATCCCATCAGTAGATTTAATCACTACCGATTACAAGGAAGTTCTGTCCTCGGATAATGTAGATGTAATTTATATAGCACTTCCTCATCATTTGCATGAAAAGTATTATATCGAAATTATTAAATCAGGCAAGGATTTGCTTGCAGAAAAACCTTTTGGCATGAATTTAAAAGCAGCACAGAATATTTATGCTGAGTTTGAGCATGCTAATAATTTTGTAAGATGTAGCTCGGAATTTCCGTTTTTGCCTGGAGCTCAGCGAGTAATTAAAGAAATAAATTCCGGTAATTTGGGAAAAATAATTGAAATTAATGCTGGATTCCTACATGCAAGCGACCTGAATCCAATGAAACCGATAAA
>JBBDSB010000061.1:0-12295 GCA_040905205.1 Cyclobacteriaceae bacterium | reverse complement strand
CCGTTTTTGAGGATACAGCTTCCTTTCAGAAACTATCCATCCACTTGCCTACGGTAGACCAATTGTATGAAAACTATTCGCAAGAAAGCCATTTTCCGTCACTAAGTTATGGCATTGTGGCCAATGGAGAACCAATACACCACAAAAGTTTTGGCCTTTCCAACATTGAAAGCGGAGGGAGGGCATCCGCCCGGACCCTCTACCGCATTGCTTCGATGAGTAAAAGTTTTACTGCGATGGCCATTCTGAAACTTAGGGATGAAGGGTATTTAAATCTTTCTGATGCGGTAGCCGAATACATTCCGGAAATGGTCCAAGCTGGAAAACCAACTGAATGATGCCATTTTACCAGCTAACAGTAATCCATATTTTGATTTTAACATTTTTGAGCCAGTTATCATCTGCCTGGAATGGGGCATTTAAATATAGACAAATGATAATGGGAACACGCCGATTTCACGGATACCGTCCTAGGAGGCTTGGGCAATTGATTTTCCCATTTCCAAGTGCCGGTATATGTTCTCAATCACCACAATGGCATCATCCACCAAGATACCCACCACCAGGGAAAGGGCCAACAAGCTCCTCAGGTCCAGGGTAAAACCGGCCAGGTACATGATGGTGAAGGTGGCGATGATAGAGGCCGGTACGGCTACCATGACGATGAAGCATTCCTGATAACGTGCAAAAACAGCAACATGATCAAGGCCACCAACACCACAGCAATCAGCAGGTCTTTGATCACATCATTGGCCGCTTCTAGGGTAAATTCGGAACTGTCCTGAGAAACCTGAAAGGGAATACCTTCCGCTTGATAGGCCTTTTCCAAATAAAACATCTCTATGAATTATAAAATTATTAAGATTCAGAACAATCTTCATTTTTAAGAACTTTCAGTGTAGTATGAGGGTTTTTACTGGACACCTTTTGGCGGTATGAATAAAGAAAAACTTTTACTCTGGACACTGGCTGCGGTCAATTTTACGCATATCGTGGATTTTATGATTTTAATGCCACTGGGTCCACAACTGATGCGGATATTTCAAATTTCCCCGCAGGAGTTTGGCCTATTGGTGTCCTCTTATACCTTTAGTGCCGGAGTAAGTAGTTTTCTTGGGGCCTTTATCCTCGATAAATACGACCGCCGAACCATCCTGATGTGGGTATTCCTTGGATTCTTGCTGGGTACCATAGCCTGCGCCCTGTCACCCAACTATCTTTTTCTGTTAATAGCACGGATCCTTTCCGGGTTATTTGGGGGGTTGACCTCCGCCTTGATTTTTGCCATTGTGGGAGATGCCATCCCGGATAAAAGAAGGGGCCGGGCCATGGGAATGGTGATGGCCGCTTTTTCGGTAGCCTCTGTAGTTGGGGTGCCGTTTGGGCTTTATATCGCCAGTATATCCAATTGGCATGCCCCTTTTGTCTTTCTGGCGATTTTGGCGGTGATCATTTTGGTATTGATTTATAAATTTGTGCCCTCCATTACCAGCCATCTGGTAACCGGCCGCCTAAAACCCAGTCCTATACAGGTGCTGCGCCGGGTTACCGGCAATGCCAACCAAATGAGGGCCATTTCCCTAACAGTGATGATGATTCTGGGCCAGTTTATGATCATTCCTTTCCTGAGTCCTTTTATGGTGTCCAATGTAGGCTTTACCGAACTTCAGCTCACTTTTATATATATGGCAGGAGGATTTTTTACCGTCTTTACTTCCCCATGGGTAGGCAGGATGACGGACAAATACGGAAAAATCAGGGTGTTTACCATCTTCATGAGCCTTAATGTGATACCGATAGCAATAATTACCCACTTGGGGGAAACCCCCATTTATTATGCTTTGATCATTTCTACGCTCTTTTTTGTGACTTCCAATGGCCGTATGGTGCCTGCCGCTGCTCTGATTACGGGCACGGCAAAGCCTGAAAACAGGGGAAGCTTTCTGAGTTTCAATTCTGCCGTCCAGCAATTGAGTGCAGGATTAGCCTCCTTCGTAGGTGGCATGGTGCTGGTGGAAGGTGGAGATGGGAAATTATATAACTTTGAACTGATCGGCTATGCCGCAATTGTCATTAGCTTGCTCTGTATTCCTTTGATACGGGGGATCAAGGTGGTGGATACTGGAACCATTGTGAATGAATTGGAGGAAGTCGTGCCTGCTGAATAAGTCGATACTTTTTATGGATAGGGTCAATTTAAAACCATAAATTTACGGGTAAATGAACAATAACAATTTCGAAATATGACAGCGGAGGGCCTGGTAAAATACCTGGAGAATCGAACCGACCTATGGCTGAGAAAACTGCATTGGTCCACGGGAATAATCATAGCAACAAAAAGATGAATTATCACAACAAAAAATTCAAACCGGTGACCAACAGCGAAAACGGTGAAACTTCCGGAGAAACCCTTTTTCATTATCAACCGGAAGGGGATATTCTGACCTCTGTTTATCAGGGTGGGAAAATCAAAAGGGGCCATCTTATTGGCTTGGTGGATAAAAAGGGCAACATAGATATGCGTTACCATCAGGTCAACTTAAAAGGCGAACTGATGACCGGGACCTGCCGCTCCCGACCGGAGATCATGGAAAACGGGAAAATCAGGTTACACGAAGAATGGCAGTGGACATCCGGTGATGGTAGTCGGGGGACTTCAATGCTTGAGGAAGTGTGATCTGCGGGTTGATCTCTTCTATTGGCGATTGAATTTTATGAAAGGAAAAACGCAGTTTTATTTTTATAATAAGGTATAGTTATAAATAAATTCTTAAAACGGATAAATCATTAGAACCAATTGAATTAACTTTAGCTTTTGTAGATTCGAATACTGACGATTGGCCCAAAACAAAAATTTTATGGCCAATACTTCCATTTTTTTATTTCAGGTCCTCATTACCAAGCTTTTCAAAAGAGTGCAATTTTGCCATCGCTCGATTACATTAATCCAAAAATAATTAATAGATTTGACCTTTATGGACAAGTGCTATAATTACAAGCCATGTTAGGTCAAAAACTCAGGGAGTTGAGGGAGAAAAAAGGCATGCTCCTTCGAGAAGTTGCAGCACATCTTGAAATCGACACTGCTATGATAAGTAAGATTGAAAGAGAAGAAAAAAGCTGCAAAAGAGAACACATATTAAAACTGGCCAAATTGCTTGATTCAAGCGATCAGGAATTGATTGTACTATGGCTTTCAGATAGCATCTATCCAATTGTTAAAGACGAAACCTTTGGGATAAAAGCACTAGACCAAGTAAAGAAAAGATTGAAATAACTTGAATAAGACAAACCTACATACCGATACTACATTTTTCACCAATGAACCTGGTTCGACATTGTTGGACAGGTTCATGAGGACACTTAAGGATACCCAATATTTTGATGTTTTAGTTGGTTATTTTCGATCATCTGGTTTTTATCAGATGTATGAGGCAATTGAGAAGGTAGATAAAACGAGAATCCTTGTAGGGCTTAGTGTTGATGAAGAGTCATATAAAACAATCAATGAATACCAAAACCAAACGGTAATGGATTTTGAATCTCACGCAAATGCAAAAAAAGAATACCAGAAAAACCTGATCGGAGAAATTGAAAAGTCAAAAGAAGTGGATCAGCGACTTGAAATAGGAATCAGGAAATTCATTGAGTTTCTTCAAACTGACTGCCAGGGCAAGGATGCTGACATTAAGCAAGGAGGTAATGGCAAAAAGCTTGAGATCAAAGCCTATCCATCAAAAAACATTCACGCCAAAGTTTATATCAGCCGATATCATGAGGACGACAAGGAATATGGTTCTGTAATAACAGGATCAAGTAATTTTTCGCTTTCCGGATTGGTTGCCAACCGTGAGTTCAATGTCCAGCTCAAAGATCGTAGGGACGTGGACTATGCTCTTGACCAGTTTGAAAATCTCTGGAAGGATGCGGTGGACATTTCAGATGAGTTTGTTGATGCGGTAAAAAATAAAACCTGGCTAAACGAATCCATCCAGCCTTATGAACTCTATTTAAAGCTGATTTATGAGTACATGCAGGAGGACATCAATCTGGAAGAGAATTTTGAATCATTTCTCCCAGAAGGATTTATGAAGCTGGATTATCAAGAACAAGCTGTTCGACAAGCCATGAAAAAGCTCGAAGAATACAACGGCGTTTTCCTTGCAGATGTAGTGGGACTTGGAAAGACTTTTATTACAGCTCAGCTTCTTCAACAACTTAGAGGAAAAATTCTGGTTATCTGCCCTCCGGTTCTGAAAGAATACTGGGAACAGAGTTTAATGGATTTTCGGGTTCCGGCAAAGGTCGAATCGCTCGGTAAGCTGGAACACATTATTAGAAAAGGAATTGACCGCTGGGATTACATTGTTGTGGATGAAGCTCACCGCTTTAGAAATGAAGCTACACAATCTTATGCAGATCTATTGGATATATGCAGAGGTAAAAAAGTCATTCTGGTTACCGCTACCCCATTAAATAATTCCATTGATGACATATTCGCTCAACTTAAATTATTCCAGGCACCAAAAAATTCAAGCATACCGGGTATCATCAATCTGGAAAAATTCTTCAATAGTCTCAGACTATGATGAATTCCTTTCAATTAACCCAAAGGCAAAGAATATAATAAAGCCACTGGCAAGAGGTCGTAATATCAAGAAGTACAAAATAAGTAATTCTGGCACGTACTTAATTAATACGCATAATGGATTGAAAAAGGCAGGAATTCCTAGAATACAGGTTGAAGTAGATTATCCTATGATTTATCAACATCTTTTACAATTTAGAGATAGGTTGGAAGGTCGTGGAGATAAAGGAGATCACTGGACAAACCTTCGTAATTGTGCATATCTCGACTTACTCAAAGGAGAAAAGGTTGTTTGGATAACTCTTTCGGATAAAGCAAATTTCGCATACGACAATGGTTCATATTTAGTCAACAATAGTTCCTATTTCTTGACTGGAAATAACTTAAAGTTTTTGACAGCTATCTTGAACTCATCAGTTTCTGAATGGTATTTTAACCTAATAGGGCCAAGTACAGGAATGGGTACTACAAGATGGGAGAAAACTTATGTTGAGCAAATACCAATAGTTGATACTGATTCCAATGCAAAAATTATATTACCACAAATTGTTGAGTATATCATGTGTTTGAAAAACAAAACAAATCAGGACTTGATAGACTCATTCTTTGAGCAATTGATTGATGCTATTGTTTTTTCACTTTATTTCCCAGAAGAAATCCAATCTGCCAAAAAACAAATCCTTCCCCATTTAGGCGATCTCAAGCCCATCTCCGATGAGATGAGTGATGAAGAAAAGCTGGCCATCATCCAAACCGAGTTTGAGCGCCTCTACGATCCCAATCACCCGGTGCGTAATAACCTGGAAACGCTGGATAGTGTGGAAGAGGTGAGGATAATTAAAGAGGCGTTGAAATGAATGTCGTTTACGAACATATCGATACTGCAATGCGCCATTATCAGGGAATTACCGTTAATGAGCCAGAGTGTACGGAGCATTTAAAGGGAGCGGTAAAAGACAACTTAGTTGACCGGGAACAGCGGAATGAACTGTTGGATAGCTTAAAGACACTGAAGACGGACACCGGGTTTGACAATAATGATCAACTTTTGGCGGACATTCAAGCTTGGGAAAACAAGGAAGAAAATGTTCAAATTTTTCGTATTGGAGAGGCTTATGCTGAAATTGTCCTGGAAGAACATTTTCAATGCCGCTTCCATTGGAATGAGCTAAGAGATGCAAGAAACCCGAAAGGAAATAAAACCGGGGCTGATTTGGTCGGTTTCATTGAAGTAGATGGACAAGTGCTCTTTTTGTTTGGTGAAGTAAAAACTTCATCTGAAAATGCCCATCCGCCTCAGGTGATGACTTATCAGAAAGGAATGGAAAATCAGCTTTGCGATTTGTGCGAAAAACCTGAAAAGCGCAGAATTCTGATAAGTTACCTTCAGAATAAAGCAAGGTTGTTTGAGGATGGTCATCCGTTCAAAGAAGATTTTAACGCAAGTGTGAGGGCTTACTATGCTGCAAATAGTGGTTATCAATTAGTGGGTGTGTTGGTGAGAGACACCGAACCGGTTGAAGAAGACCTTTCAGAAAGCTATCACCGAATTAAAGATCAAATCCTGGAACCAACAGGATTAAAATTATTGGCATTGTACGTTCCGGTTAAAAAATCGGAATGGCCGAAAATCATGAATGAGACAGAAGAATGAGCATTGAGCTAAAATATAACCATCTCGAACAGGCATATCCAGATATGCTTACAGGGATTGGTGGGCTCATTCAGAAAGGAAAGTTATCCAAACGCTTTGAATCAGTTCAGCTTACAGAAGAAGAAATCAGTCAGCTTGAAAAAGCCAGAGACCTTTGTGAACTGAAGATTATTGAATTATGGGATGATCGGGACAGCCAGCAATTCAAAGCACTTTGTGCTACATATTTTGATATTGCCGGCCAGTTACCAAATGATGCGGAGAGTGAATATTATGTCTACAAACAGATCAAACTCATTGTCTTTGGGTATTTAGGGGAGCACTGGCATTTTGTAAGGCAATATCTGAAAGCGAATGCCGAAGAGATAGAGAATCTGGAAGCGGCTAACGACTGGAATAAACGCTTACTTACCTTGTGCTTTAAAGCATTAGTTGGCCTTGTAATCAAAGAAAACTGGAAAGATATTGGTCAATCTGTCCAACTCATCAACCAGTTGCGAGAAGAGCAAAATGATTTTGAAAGCAATTTCCTCGACCAAGTCAACGAAGAAAGCCGTCCATACGGGGCTGCCGAATTGGTAGCGCTGTATCATTTTGCCAAAAGCATAGATGTTCTAGGAAACTACCTAATTGAAGGCCGCCCGGTAGAACCAGAGACGCAACTTCACTATCATCTAAATCTTTCGCGTGAGTTTGCTCAAAAATCAGGGAATATCAGTCTTGGATTGATGTTTCAGTTTTTTGAAGCCCTAGCGGTGAAAATGGTTCGTAATACCATTTGGTACACTACCAGTGGCGTGAATCATTGGGTGACGGAATTCAATAAGTTCATTACACACAATGATGAAAAAGGTGTGTTTGAATTGCTTTACCCACAACGAGAATCAATAAGAACTGGGCAATTACTAAACCCAGCTCATAAAGCGATTGTTGTCAATCTACCTACCTCCAGCGGTAAAACAATGATTGCAGAATACCGCCTTTTGCAAGCGCTGAACCAATTTAAGGAAAGAGGAGGCTGGGTTGCTTATGTCGCTCCTACCAAATCTTTGGTAAACCAAATATTTATTCAGTTAAAGAAAGACTTTGGTGGATTAGGGTTGGTTGTTGAAAAAGCAAGTGGGGCAATTGAATTAGATGGTTTTGAACAGCATTTAACAGAAGACAATGGCAACCAAACTGAGTTTGATGTATTGGTTACAACTTATGAAAAGTTAAATCTACTTGTCAGACAAGGTTTGGGGACAAGTGATGAGCGACCGATGGTTCTGGCTATTGTTGATGAAGCACACAATATCGAAGATCAAACCAGAGGGTTAAATCTTGAATTCCTGCTAACTACAATAAAAAATGATTGCCGGGAAGCTAATTTCTTGTTGATGACACCCGATATTGCTAATTCACTTGATGTTGTTGACTGGTTAGCAGGCAACCGGGGGAATGTAATTAATCTGGAATTGGATTGGTGGCAGCCTAATGAGCGGGTGGTAGGTGCTATAGAAGTTGAAGGCAAAGGAAGAAACTACGATCTGAATTTAAAAACACTTCACACCAATAAAGGGAGTTATGAAATAGGTGAATCTATTCCGTTACATCGTTTTATAGATACTGATGAGGCAAAATCAAAGTTTTATGGAGGGAACGGTTCTAAAAAGAAAGTTGCAGAGAAACTGGCATCACAGATACTGGACATTCGTTATCCAATAATCGTATTAGCCAGACATCCCAACGAGACTTATGAAATTGCGGAATCGCTTTATGACAATGCAAGGACTGATTTTGATACAGATGCGGATGTCGATTTATTAAAGCGTTTAGTATCTTCGGAACTTGGTAATGATTTTCCTTTGGTGAAATTATTAGATCGCAGAATAGCCGTCCATAGTTCTGCCCTACCTGATGAGATCAGGTTTTTGATTGAAGACCTGATGACACAAGAAAATAAACTCCAGGCTTTGGTTGCAACAACCACTATTGCCCAGGGGATAAATTTCCCTGTTTCTGCGGTCATTATGGGTTCTTATAATTATCCCTTCACAGGAAACATGCCTGTTCGCGATTTTTGGAATTTGGCTGGTCGTGTTGGTCGAGCAGGACAGGATCAAATGGGTTGGGTAGGTATTGCTCTTAAAAATGATCAAGACTTACTTTCTGTAACAGAGTACGTAAAAAAGGCTTCTGACGATCTTCTATCCCAACTGGTTGGGGCGATTGATAATGCATTGCGCCATGCAGATGAAAATATTGAAAGATGGCTTTTTGTGGACGAAAGATGGTCTGCAATACTGCAATATATATCCCATTTAAGAACGCAAGTCGAGCAACAGGATCAATTCCTTGCTCAGTTGGAACAAAAACTACAAGGCACCTTTGGATACAGGCAATTGCCGCAAGAGAAGAAAATATTTTTAAGAGATAAAATCAGAGGGTATGCACGTAGTTTGACTAAAGCCGAAGCAAAAATATCCGATCAAACAGGATTCTCTACCGTTTCTGTTCGGCAAATGATTGGCAGGCTGGCCAATTCTAGGCTTACTCCACAAGACTGGCATAAAAATCAATTGTTTTCTGCGCAGAATCAAAGTATGCAAAAACTCATAGGAATTATGATGAATACTTATGAGATTCGAAAGTCCATTGAAGAACTTAGCCCTGGTGACTTGGTATTAGATCGCACCAGCATTGCACGATTGATTATTGACTGGGTCAATGGGCGCGACATTGCAAGTATAGCTTCAAGAATATATCCAGGTGAAGAATCACAGCGAGCCATTCTGAAAACAACCAAAGCCTTATATAAAGTTGTAGCCAATGCCACCACTTGGGGTCTTTCAGCACTACAACAAATGCCCACCAGTGGTTCGGATTGGGAAAATCTTTCAGATATTGAGAAAAAGCGCATGGCCAACCTTCCAGCCTATTTGCACTATGGAGTGAATACAGACGAAGGAGTACTAATGCGAAAAAATAATGTGCCAAGAAGCATAGCCAATCGCCTTGGAGAACTATACAATGCCTCTGTTGATGGTGAGATATTTACTCAACCTTCATCATCAGTTGCTGATTGGATCGGTGAACAAAATGTGGCGACCTGGAATGAAGCTCGTCCGGTTAATTCTCAATTATCAGGTGAAGATTATAGAAAGATTTGGATGAAATTGAATGGCGTTCAATGAAAATCAAGACTATTGAAATAAAGAATTATAAGGCTTTTTATGGAAAGCACACCATCAAAATAGGTGGAAAGAATGTCTTCATTTATGGTGAAAATGGCAGCGGTAAAAGTTCACTTTATTACGCATTAAAAAACTTTTTTCAGTCGTCGATAGAGAATATTGATATGACTGCTGTTGACAACATTTTCTTGGAGGATGATGACAAAGGGAAGAACTATATTCAGGTCAAGTTTCAGCCAAACAAGGATGGACAAAATAGAGTAGCCACATATGAGCTTAAATCAAACAGTAAAACGACCAATACAGCTGGGGATACATCGATCAGAGATGCAAGCTGGAACTGGCTGATTTTTAAACTCATTTGTATTAAATTGAGAAAATTTAACACCTAAACGATGTTACACACCATCCTTGGTTCCACAGGCAATATCGGAACCCAATTGGCAAAGGAACTTAGAAAGTATACTACTGATATCCGGCTGGTCAGTAGAAATCCAAAACCCGTTCAGGGAGATGAATCTTTAAAAAAGGCAGATTTACTTGATGGAATTCAGGTAAATGCAGCCATAGAAGGATCAGATACCGTATACCTGGTGGCTGGAATTACCTACAAAACCAGATTGTGGCAGGAACAATGGCCAATTATCATGCAAAACACGATCAAAGCCTGCCAAAACCATGGGGCCAAACTGGTTTTTTTTGATAACATGTATTGTTATGATCCGCAGCATGTGGGCCACCTTACTGAGGACACGCCCATCCATCCAAAAAGTGAAAAAGGAAAAGTTAGGGCCAGCATCGCCCGGATGATCCTGGAAGAAGTGGAAGCAGGAAAACTTAAAGCCATGATCGTAAGGGCAGCTGACTTTTACGGACCTGATGCCAAACTCAGTTTTCTCAATGAGTCTGTGATCAATCGCATGAAAGCCGGTAAAACCGCCCAGTGGCTTTACAACAAGGAGAAGCAACATTCCTTTATCTATATTCCGGATGCGGCCTTTGCTACGGCTTTTCTGGCCCAGCAGGAGAATGCCTGGAATCAGGTATAGCACCTGCCCACCTCAGATCGCTATCCTTCCGGGCAGGAATGTGTGGACATTTTGGCCAAAGAATTGGGAAGGCCGGGGAAATTACAGGTTTTACCAGGTTTTATGGTCAGCATTTTGGCCCTTTTCATTCCCCTGCTCAAAGAAATCAAAGAACTCCGCTATCAGTTGGATCAGGATTATTGTTTTGATTCCGGCAAAATCGAAAAGGCCTATGGACTAAGGCAAACGGATATGGAGGAAGGTTTAAAAAGCTGCCTTTAATAGAGAATTTCAAATTTTATCCGAGACTTACTTTAATCTAAAAACTTTAAGGCGGTGTCCACTACAGCCAATTGGCGGGAGGGAGCGGATTCAATTTTAGAAATCACCTGTATGCCATTATAGAGGGTGAACAGGAGATTGGCAAAGGCTTTAAGGTCTTTACCTCTGGGAATTTCACCCATGACCTCACCTGATTTCAAATAGTCAAAAAATAAATTTTCATAATATTTTTGATTTTCCCGGAGCTTTTGTTGCAGGGATTTATCCGCAGGAACCATTTCTGTAGTTATGTTGACCATAAAACAGCCTTTACGGTCCTCATTTTTTCGCACATAAAATTCAAAAAGATTTCGGATACCCTGTTGTACCTTGGGTTGGGAATGCAACAATTCATAAAAAGTACTTTTGTGGTTTTCCTGGTATTTATCCATTGCTTTTAAAAACAAGGCTTTTTTTCCCCCATAGGTATCGTACAGACTGGCCCGGTTGATTTTAAGGTGGTTGACCAGGTCCTGGATAGAAGTAGCGAGATAGCCTTTTTTCCAAAACAGTTCCATGGCTTTGCTCAATATTTCCTGCTCATCAAAGGATTTTAACCGGGACATATCTAATTTATATTTAACAGCTCCTTCAAAAATACATTTATGGAATGTTCATTCCAAATATTATTAGGATATTTTTTTGACCAGAATGAATTTCCCGATTATTTTTTTGGCGTTTTATCCAGAGATTCCATTAATCGATTATTGGTGAGTAGCCATGGGATTTAAAAATTCCTTTAACCTGGTTGTTCTAAAACATTAAGGAGGTAAATCGAATCAAAATTTGACTTAATTTAGAGGTATGAAATCGAGCCTAAAGGAGGCAGACAGGCGTGACGCAAGCGACACACGGAGGGATGATTATCCAACACCTTCCTGCCGGCAGCCAGGTGCGAGATTCTCCCGAAGGTCGGGACAGGCTATCCCGACCTTCGGTACGGAACAAGTTATGACCGCTGAAAAAAATTATAAACAGATGAAACTATTGGATGAACCTGCTTTTCCTAAAAAAAACCTTTTGAAACAGGACGGAACAGCCCATTATTATGGGAGGCTACTTTCAGGGGAAAAGGCGGATTTTTATTTTAAGGTTTTACTGGACTCGATGGCATGGAAAAACGATGAAGCAGTCCTATTTGGAAGAAAAATCGTGACCAAAAGAAAGGTGGCCTGGTATGGTGATCAGGAATTTGAATATACCTATTCCAATACCACTAAAAAAGCCCTCCCATGGACAAAGGAGTTGTTGGCTTTGAAAAAAATTACGGAAGAAATCACCAAAGAAACTTACAATTCCTGCCTACTGAATCTCTATCATTCCGGGGAAGAAGGTATGGCCTGGCACAGCGACGGAGAAAAGGATCTGAAGAAGCATGGTGCCATCGCCTCTTTGAGTTTTGGGGCGGAGCGTAAATTTTCCTTTAAACACAAGGAAAGCAAGGAAACCGTTTCCCTTTACCTTGAACACGGCAGCCTTTTGCTGATGAAAGGGAGTACCCAGGATCACTGGCTTCACCGCCTTCCCC
>JBBDSB010000060.1:0-12317 GCA_040905205.1 Cyclobacteriaceae bacterium | reverse complement strand
GAATCGATAAGCCGAGAATTGGAATGGGTGAAATCCAAAATCGAATGAAAAAAACTGTAGTATTAAATGTGGTGGCTCTGTCTCCCCGGGTTTTGGGGAAACATACCCCATTTTTAAGCAAGTGGATAAAAAAGGGTAAAATGGCCCACATCAGACCGGTACTGCCGGCGGTAACCTGTTCTTCCCAATCCGTCTACCTTACCGGGAAATGGCCTGAGGAAAATGGCATAGTGGGTAATGGTTGGTACTTTAGAGATGAATGTGAAATAAAATTTTGGAGGCAATCCAATAAATTGGTTCAGTCACCAAAAGTTTGGGATGAACTTCGAAAAGAAGATCCTTCTTTTACCTGTGCGAATATGTTCTGGTGGTATAATATGTATTCCTCAGTGGATTATGCGGTGACCCCAAGGCCTTTGTACCCTTCAGATGGAAGGAAATTACCGGATATCCACAGTCAGCCGATGGACCTAAGGGACCGGCTTCAACAGGAACTGGGACAATTCCCTCTATTTTCTTTCTGGGGTCCCAATGCCAATATTGCCTCCAGCAAATGGATTGCGGAGGCCTCCATGAAAGTGGATGAATGGCATGACCCTACTCTGACGTTTATTTATCTTCCCCACCTGGATTATGGTTTGCAAAAATTTGGAATTGATTTTGAAAAAATAGGCAAGGATCTGGAGGAAATCGATGCCCTGTGCCAACAGTTGATAGAATATTACGAAAGTCAGGGCGCAGAAGTTATGCTGCTTTCTGAATATGCCATTACTTCTGTCCATCATCCCATCCATATTAACCGGCTGCTAAGAAATGAAGGCTACATTCAGGTGAAAAACGAGTTGGGTTTGGAAACACTGGATGCTGGAACCAGTAGGGCTTTTGCCGTGGTAGACCACCAGGTGGCCCATGTCTATGTGAAGGACAAAGAAGATGTTTTAAAGGTGAAAAAAATGATTGAAGATCTCCCCGGAGTAGAGAAGGTATTGGATGAAGAAGGGAAAAAAGCCCATCATCTCAACCATGACCGGGCAGGGGAGTTGGTGGTAATTGCGGATATGGACTCCTGGTTTACCTATTACTTTTGGCTGGATGATAAAAAGGCCCCCGATTATGCCAGAACAGTAGATATTCACAGGAAACCCGGTTATGATCCCGTAGAAATGTTTGCCAATCCTGATATTAAATTTCTCAAAGGAAAAATCGGGATGACCTTATTAAAGAAAAAATTGGGGTTCAGGTATTTGATGGATGTGATCCCTTTGGACGCCAAATTGGTAAAAGGAGCACATGGCCGGATCAATGAAAGTGAATTGGACTGGCCCCTATTGGTGAGTCAAAAAAATGATGCTGGACTGGATCCCATCCTATCCCCTACAGAAGTATATTCGCTTATTTTAAAGCAGGTGAAAGGAAACTAAGGAAAGTACAAGGGTTATGTTAATCATTTTGTGACTCATTCAAAATTAATCCTTTGCTTAAGACTTAACCCTACGTGGGTTGTCTTCCTCTTAAGGGGACCGAGGGGCGAGGGAGGGGCAAGCGCCACTTTATTATTAACTTAACACCAATCAATAAATCAAAAGGAATATGAGCAAGGAATGGAAAGTGTTTTTTGGAATTTGGTCAATTTTTGCACTGCTTTTTGCCTATTTGCAAATCAATGATCCAGACCCTCAATGGTGGGTGCCTTTATATTTGATTTCATCCCTAACAGCAGGTTTTGCTTTTTTTGGGAAATTCAATGTCAATATTTTGGTTGTTTTGACTTTTGGTTATTTGGTTCTGGCCACTTTTTACTGGCCTGACAATATATTAGTTTGGATAGGGGATGAAATCGAGCAAAGTGACCTTTCCATGAAAACGCCGGAAATGGAAACCAATCGTGAATTTTTTGGCTTGGTGTCCTGTGCCATGGTCTTTGCACTTCAGGCCATCATTGGAAGAAAGAAAAAGCGTCAGGATATACAAAAATGATTATGGAAAAATATTTACCCCACCTTTCCCAACATCCCCAATTTATAACATAAACTGCAGGGCAAGTGCTTCTAATCCGAAACAGAGCAAGGATCAAAGCCGTTTAACAAAATATTTTGCAAATACCAAAACAGAAAAAGTAAAACAAACAAAAAAACATGAACAAAAAGTACAACGTCACAGGCATAGGAAATGCTTTGGTGGATATAGAGTTTGAAGTAAGTGATGCGTTTTTGGAAAAAAATGAAATTGAAAAAGGCCTGATGACTCTGGTGGATGAAGACCGGCAGTCCGACCTGATGAGACTCATCAATACCAAGACCTCCAAACTGCAATGCGGTGGGTCGGCAGCCAACACCCTAATTGCACTTAGCCAGTTTGGAGGAAAGGGATTTTATTGTTGCAAAGTGGCCAATGATGAGTTGGGAAGGTTTTTTGTGGAAGACCTCAAGGAAGCTGGTGTGGCACATAATCTGAACCCCGATCATTTGGAAGAAGGAATTACCGGAAAATGCCTGGTGATGGTGACAGCCGATGCGGAAAGGACCATGAATACTTTTTTGGGTATCACCCAAAATTTCTCCTTGAATGAGGTGAAGGAAAATGCCATAAGAGACGCTGAATACCTGTATATCGAAGGTTACCTGGTCACCTCTCCCAGTGCCAAAGAGGCCATGATAAGGTCAAAAGAAATGGCAGAAGCACATGGTGTCAAAGTGGCCCTTACCTTTTCAGATCCCTCTATGGTGAAATATTTTAAGGCTGGTTTTGAAGAGGTCATTGGTCATAGTGTTGACTTGCTGTTTGCCAATGAGGAGGAAGCCAAACTCTTTACTGGGAAAGAAAATTTGCTTGAAGCCAGGGAAGAGTTGAAAAAGGCAGCAAAGCATTTTGTGATCACTCAAGGAAAAAATGGTGCCATGATATATGATGGGGATACTTTTATTGATATAGAACCCTACCCCACCCATGCCATAGACAGTAATGGCGCCGGAGACATGTTTGCAGGTGCCTTTTTATATGGCATTACAAACGGCCATTCTTATGCTTCCAGTGGAAAGCTGGCCAGTATGGCCTCCTCAAAGGTGGTTAACCAGTTTGGCCCACGGTTAAAGTGGCATGAAGCAAAGGATATTTTGGGAAAATTACATCCTTAGGTAAAGAATATTCAAGGATATGAGTTGAAACTTAAATTAAATATGGCTAAATTAGGATTTAAATTTAAAAATTAATCTAATAACCTATGAAAAACCTACCTGTTTCCAAAATTAATTTCCGGTATGGGCTGCTACTTCTGGCCCTGGGAAGTTTTGTGTTTTTTAATTCCATGGCTGTTGAAAAAGATGGTGATGGAGAAGAAATCAGCGTAAGCGGTGAAGTCCTCGATCTTTCCTGTTTTATGGCGAGTGGCGCCAAAGGCGAAGGTCATAAGGGATGCGCCGAAAAATGTATGAGTAATGGAATGCCTATTGGCCTTTTGGGTGATGATGGCAAAGTATATTTATTGGTAGAAGATCACAAAAATGCCGATCCTTACCAATCATTGAAAAACCATGCAGCAGACCAGGTTGCAGTCACCGGGAAGTATTTTGTAAGAAACGGCATGCCGGGCATCGTAATTGCCAAGGTCCAGGCGAAAGGATAATTGTTATCCTATATGCATTTAGAATCGTTGGGATAGGAGGATGTACAACATCCTCCTATCTTTTGTTTTACACGACTTCTATTCAAATACCACATGGGTATAATTGTATTCTTCCCGTATCAGACTGTCTCCTTCTGCGGGTTCATATTTCAACCTTAGTTTTACCTGATCCAGGTCCAAAGCATCGTTGATCACCAATTGGTAGTAATTGGGTTCCAACCGGGTTTTTACATAATCTGGATTTTCCGGTAGGGTGAAACTTATTTTTCCCTTAAAGGGCAATGGAAACTTCAATTTTAGATAATATTTGTCTTCAAATAGAAAGGCATCTAGGATTTCCGGATAAAAATGATTTTGGGTGACCTTTCCTTTTGCGGAGAGCGATTCATAAAGCAGGTAGCCATTCTTGGTAATCTGCTTTTTTGTTTGGCTTCCATTGTCAGATGAGTGGTAAAAAAGTTCCTTTTTGGAGATGCTGTTTTTTATTGCTGTATTAAGCTTATCGTCTTTGGCTTCCTTTTTTGACTTAGGGTCCTGTGCTTGTTTTTGTGGGGCATGGCAACCGGTAAGTAAAAGGATCAGGACCAGGAAAATAAGCTGGTAATTTTGGGATAACATGGCTATTTCGGTTTCCAGGCACGGGTCATTTCCTTTTTACCGGGAGGGCCGGGGACCGTATCAAGGTGGAGCCCCAATGCCGTTAAATTTTTCTTTAAGTGGCCGGCAGCACAATAGGTGACGAAAACGCCCCCAGGGTTCAGTTTTTCCACCACCTTTTCAAGCATTGGTTTTTCCCATAGTTCAGGTTGTTTCTTGGGAGAAAAGGCATCAAAATATACCAGGTCAGCAGGATAGAGTTGGGTTTTTTCCAAATTGATTTTTTCCTTTTTGATATTAAAATAATCGGTCAGTGGCTGTCCTTTGTCCCATTCCAATTTGTGAAGGCGTTTGAATTGACTATTGTAATGGGTCAGGGTTTCATCCTGTTGGGTGAAATTCAATTGGCCATAGATTTCCTCCGGTAAAGGAAATGGGTCAATGGAGTGATAAAGCACAGGTACCTGGTTTTGTTCTGCCCAGATTAAAGTAAGCCAGGCATTGAGTCCGGTCCCAAAACCAAGTTCAAAAATTCTTATCGGCAATTTCCCCCGGTTCCTGGCAAACCAGGCCTCAAGCCCATAAAGTAAAAAGACATGGATGGATTCCCGGTAAGCCCCATTTGTGGAATGATAACTTTCATTGATAGCGGGCAAAAACACCGTGTGGGACCCGTCTTCCGTTAGGATGATTTTCGCTTCCTGGTTTATCTTCTCCTTCATAGTGCTTGGATTAGGGCAACGCAATAGGCTGAAATTCCTTCCTGCCTTCCTACAAAGCCCAGGGTTTCTGTAGTGGTGGCTTTTATGGAAATTTTGTGCTCTTCCACATGCATCACTTTGGCCAGGCAACTTTTCATGGCAGGGATGTATGGGCTAAGTTTTGGCTGTTGCAGGCAAATGGTACTGTCTATATTGCCTATTCCATAACCATTTTTTTCCAAAAGTGTGACCACCTTTTCTAGTAATAACTTACTATCAATACCTTTGTATTGAGGGTCCTTATCTGAGAAATGGTATCCGATATCTCTAAGATTGGCCGCACCCAAAAGGGCATCGCAGATGACATGAATAAGCACATCGGCGTCTGAATGGCCCACTGCTCCTTTTTCATGAGGGATTTCAATACCGCCCAACCAAAAGTCATGGCCTTCTTTCAATTGGTGGACATCATACCCAAATCCTATTCGAAATGCATTCATTAATTTTTGTTTAATACTTAAAGTACCTACTTTTTATCTTCAAGAGGAACCATTGGATTGGTTTTTATAATAGACTACTGTAGCATTTTCCTCCACCATCACCCGGTTGGCAATGTCAAGGATTTCTTCACCAGAAACGGCCAGTTTTTGATCATACTCCTTCTCATACAATTCAGGACTGCCTAAATGGGCATAATAAGATAATTTCATTGCCCTGCTTAGCAAAGTAACCGTTTCATAAGTTTTCATGGCCTCGGATTGGTTTTTAATTTTTTGAAGAATGGCTGTATCAATGCGAGAAGTTTTAAATTGATGAAGAACCTGGTCAAGTGCTTCTTCCGCCAACTCCGCGGCTACCCCTTTTTCCATTTTCCCCGTGATCACCATTAATCCCGGGTCTACATTTCCCAGAACATAGGCATGGCAATTGGCAAATAAATTGGCATTTTTAACCAACTTTTGCTCTAAAATTGCCGATCTGCCAAATCCTAAAATATCCGTGATAAGATCACAGGCCAGATAATTTTTCTCTATCCGGCCAGGCACATGGTAAACCTTGTACAAAGCTTCCGTAGGGACCTTTGCGGTCACTGTTTTTGTCTTTTTTATGGATTGATGAGGTTCTTTAGGAGGTAAATGCTTTGTGCTTGCACCTGGAGGGATATCTGAAAACCATTTTTTTACCAATTCAATTGCCTTATCATATTTGACATTGCCGGCGATGGTGAGGATAGCATTGTCCGGTGTATAGTTGCTTTGATAAAAACCGGTCAGGTCTTCCCTTTGAAAATTTTCAATGTCTTCCATTTTTTCGCCAATGGTAGGCCAGCGATAGGGATGAATTTCAAAAGCCAGGGACCTGACATGGTGCATGGCATCTCCATAAGGTTGGTTCAGGTAGCGTTGTTTGAATTCTTCAATTACCACCTGTTTTTGGGTATCGATACTTTTGTCCTTCAGGCTGAGGTACATCATCCTATCTGATTCCAACCAAAGTGCTGTTTCAAGGTTGATGGCAGGAAGGCTTACATAGTAATTGGTAATGTCGGTACTGGTAAAGGCATTGCATTCTCCACCTACCCGTTCCAATTCACTGTCAAAATGTTTGACATGCTTGGATCCTCCAAACATCAAGTGCTCAAAATAATGAGCCAGCCCGGTTTTACCGGGGACTTCATTTTTAGAACCTACCTTATACAGCAGGTTAACAACTGCCATTTCAGATGAATGGTCTTCATGTACCAATACCTTTAGGCCGTTGTCCAGGGTGTATTCTTTATAATGGATCATATAACAGGGGCAAAAGTAATAAAATTAATAACCTTACCTTTCCCGTCAGTCAAATTGATTCACCCTGGTAGCCTGAATTTTTTAATGCTTCTTTTATTTTATCGGCACCTGCCTCTCCTTCTGCGGTTAACAGGCGATCAGGGCTGTTAAGGTCGACCTCCCATCTTTCAAGTTCAAGTTGGTTCATCGCCGGAGTGATGGCGGCTACACAGGCCGCACATTTTACATTGGTTTTTAATTTTATTTTATTCATATATTTTTTATTTGATAAATTTTAATCTTAAACTGTTACTGACCACGGAAACTGAACTTAATGCCATGGCAGCCCCTGCAATCATGGGATTTAAAAGAAACCCTGAAACCGGATACAAAACACCGGCGGCAATGGGTATCCCTATGATGTTATAAATGAATGCCCAAAACAAATTTTGCCGGATGGTCGCCACAGTATTTTTGCTTAAATGAAGCAGCTTCGGAATATCCATCAGGTTGGATTGTATCAGGGTAGCCTTGGAGGTTTCCATGGCGATATCCGTGCCTGTTCCCATGGCAATGCCCAGATCCGAGAGGACCAAGGCCTCGCTATCGTTGATGCCGTCTCCTGCCATGGCCACCACCCGCCCTTTTTGGCGCAAGGCGTGTATATAATCGGCTTTATCTCCAGGCAACATGCTGCTTGGGTAATGTTCAATCCCAACCGCTTTGGCTACAGATGCGGCTGTTTTTTCCTGGTCTCCCGTGAGCATATGAACCGATACCCCCATCTCTTGAAGGGTTTTGATAGCCTCCCTGGAGTGTTCTTTTATCCGATCTGAAATTCCGATCCCTCCTACCAAGTCCTTTCCGACAGAAATGTATACTACTGTGGTGCCCTCATCCAACAGCTTTTCTCCTTCCTCTAATACTTTTTCTTCGGGTAAGACCTCCTCTGATATCATCCATTTTAGGGTGCCGATACGGTAAACTTTGCCTTGGTATTCGCCTTGTATTCCTTTCCCGGTTTCTGAATTAAAGCCCTTTACTGGGATGTTCTCCTCAATCATCCTAAAATGGTCTGTTATGGCTGAGGGCAAAGGATGCTCACTTTTGCTTTCCAGGGCTTTAATTACAGGAACAATGGATTTTTCATCCGCGCCTGCTTTCCAAAAGACTTTTTTTACGCTGGGTTTACCTTCAGTAATCGTACCGGTTTTATCAAGAATTAACGTGTCGGTCTTTTTGCCTGTTTCAAGGCTTTCCGCATCTTTGATAAGGATACCCATTGAGGCCGCTTTGCCGATGCCCACCATAATGGCCGTGGGGGTGGCGAGTCCCAAAGCACAGGGGCAGGCAATTACCAAAACGGTAATAGCTGAGAGCATGCCCCTTAACATCCCGTCCTCATATCCGCTGACACTCCAAACCCAAAAGGTAATGAAAGTCAAAACCAATACAGATGGGACAAAGACAGCAGTCACCTTGTCTACCGTTTTCTGAATGGGTGCCCTGGACCCCTGGGCCAGCTTTACCCGTTTGATGATGGAGGCCAATAGTGTTCCTGAAGCGGAAGTCGTGGACTCAAACTGAAAAATCCCTGTTTGATTAATGGTACCCGCAAAAATCAATTCACCTTCCGTTTTTTCTACGGGCAGAGGTTCTCCAGTCAGCATGCTCTCATCAACAAATGATTGTCCCTGAATGATTGTCCCGTCTAGGGGGATTTTTTGCCCGGGTTTTACAAGGATGGTTTCCCCCATGAATACCTCTGTTACGGGAACCATATTTTCTTTACCGTTTCGGATGACGATGAGGTGGGAAGGTTGTAATCCCATCAGTTTTTTTAAGGCTTCTGAGGTCCCTGCTTTGGCACCTGACTCCAGCATACGGCCCAATAAGATGAAAAAGATAATAACAGCCGCGGTTTCAAAGTAAACATGGGCTTCCATTCCTTTTGACTGAAGCCATTGCGGAAAAAAAGTATTGAATGTACTGTACAAATAAGCAATGCCGGTACTTAATGCAACCAGGGTATCCATATTGGCTTTTCCCATTTTGGTCTGCCTCAGGGCATTGATAAAAAATGAGCGGCCAAATATAAATAATACGGGTGTCGTCAATGCCCACATGATCAGGTTTCCATAGGGTATATGCATCCAAAACATCCCGATCATGAATACAGGAAAGGCCAATACACCGGCTGCAATCGTATTTGTTCTTAATTTTCTATGTGTTTCTTTATTGATTTTTTCAAGGTCCTCCTTTTCGCAATTTTCGATTAAAATATCATAGCCAATTTTTTGAATAGCTTCCTTCACTACATATAGGTCCAGCTCATCACTTTCGGTTTCTATCAGGGCCGCATGATTGGCATAGTTGACTTTGGCCGACTGGATGCCTTTTGTGTTTTTTAGCAGGGTTTCCACACTCACGGCACAGGCAGCACAACTCATTCCTGTAACCGATAATTCTATCGTTTTGCTCATTGGATAATTAATTATTAAGTGCGACCCTGCAAATTTATATCATTTGGACATGGGGCTTATTATATAATTTTATAGAAAATGTATACCCTCTCCTTCCAAAAAAATCAATAAAAATCATGAACTTTAGGGAATAATGGGAAGTTTTACAACACGTAAGTTTTCCAGGCTGTTTATTTAAAATTATTTTATTCATGATCAAATCATCCATAGATCCCTCCTGTACAGGTTTGTTTTCCAATTTGTTTTTAGACTATATTAAAAAAAGTAAAAAATTAGAAAGGTTTTATCATGAGTTTCCTACCATTGAAAACTTTGGCAAAGTCATAAAAAACAAAACCTTCAAACAATCGAACAGGGAGGTATTGGTAAAAACATTGGAATCCCAGTATGAAGGATTGGAGGGAGAGGAGATCAAGAATAACATCAATAGCTTACTATCCGAAAAGACATTTACGGTAACCACCGGTCATCAGCTCAATTTAATGACCGGGCCTTTATACTTTATTTATAAAATTGTATCAACCATTTCATTGGCAGAAAAATTAAAAGAGGCTTATCCAGACTACCATTTTGTTCCGGTTTATTGGATGGCCAGTGAAGATCATGATTTTGAAGAAATCAATCATTTTAATTTTGACGGGAAAAATCACCAATGGAATTCCGATCAAAAGGGGCCGGTAGGTGAGTTTTTATTGGACAATAAAATTAAAGAATTGATTTCTGAATGGGATTTTTTACCGGCTTTTTTTAAGCGTGCTTATAAAGACAGTGCCAAATTGAAAGACGCCGTTAGGAAGTATGTCCATCATTTGTTTTCTGATAAAGGGCTGGTGATTTTGGATGCGAATGATGCGGCACTGAAAAGACTATTCCTTCCAATTATAAAAGATGATGTTTTTACCCAGCAGGCCAATGAATTGGTGAACCGGAGTAACGGGGAATTGGAAGAATTGGGTTATAAAACCCAGGTATTTCCTAGAGAAATCAACTTTTTTTACATGGATAAAGGATTGCGGGAGAGAATCGTGCATAAGGATGATCACTTCAAGGCGCTCAATACGGCATTTACCTGGACGGAGGAGGAGATGTTAGCTGAAATGGAATTGCACCCCGAAAAATTCAGTCCCAATGTAGTCATGAGGCCTCTTTACCAGGAAACCATACTTCCCAACCTGGCTTATCTTGGAGGACCAGCTGAGGTGGCCTATTGGTTTCAACTATATCGGGTTTTTGATCATTACAATTTGCCTTTTCCGTTCCTATTTCCAAGAAATTTTGCGCTGATTCTACCTGTGGCAACAAAGAGAAAGTGTCAGAAATTGGATTTGGAAATGAAAGATGTTTTTAAACCTTTAGATCTTCTTAGAAAAGAATATGTTTTGTCACATGCTGAGGAGGATTTAAGGTTAACAGAAGAAAAGGAAAAACTGGCCGTTATCTTTAAAATGCTGGAAGATAAGGCTATCCAACAGGAAATCACCCTGAAAGAAGCTACCCGGGCGGCCTATCGCAGAAGTGAAAAAATACTGGAACATATGGCTGATAAATTCCGAAAAGCAGAAGAAAAAAAGAAACAAATTGCTATCCGGCAGTTATTTGAAGTAAAGGACCGCCTATTTCCTAAAGGAGTGCCACAGGAAAGAGTCGAAAATTTTTTAACTTATTACTTGGAGGATCCTGAATTAATCAATAGCTTGTTTTTGCATTTTGACCCTTTTGATTTTAATTTTAATATATTAGAAAAAGATTGAATTGAAAGGAGCTTTAAGAAAAATTTACAAAAAGCGAAGAAGTGGACTGGGGGAGGAGGTAATGGGTGAATTATCAAAAAACATTACCGGACGATGTGTGTCGTATTTAAATGAGCATCCAGCATATAAACATATACACTTGTTTCTGCCCATTTCTTCCTTGAATGAAATCAATACGCTATTTTTGATGGAAAGTCTATTCCAAATGGATAAACAGGTGTACAGCTCGGTCACCGACTTTAAAAAAATGGAAATGAAGACCATATTGCTTTCTCCGAAAGTAAAATTCAAATGGGATGAATTTGGGATTCCAGTACCGGAAAGTCCGGTTTTCGTAGAAGATGCTCCAATTGATCTGGTGTTTGTACCTTTGTTGGCGGTGGATGTAAAGGGAAACCGGTTGGGGTACGGAAAAGGCTTATACGATAGGTTTTTGTCAAAATTAAACCCTGAAGTATGTAAAATTGGCCTTTCTTTTTTCCCTCCTGAAAAATATCTTCCGGCCTTACCCCATGATATTTCATTGGATGCTTGTATCTTTCCGGATAAAATATTGGTTTTTTCTTAATTTTATAAAATGGTTTCTAAATTTCTTGATTATGTTTAAAAAATTAGCGATTGCAGTATTGGCCCTGTTTATGGGACTCACCGTTTACAATGAAAGCAGTGCTCAATCCTATGCCACCAGTGCAGGTTTAAGATTGGGCGTTTCCAATGGTTTGACAGTCAAACATTTTATTAAGGAAAACACGGCATTGGAAGGTATCATCCATACCCGGTATAGAGGGGTTATCCTCACCGGGTTGTTTGAGATACATAAAGACATCAATGAAGTCAAAGGGCTTCGGTGGTTTTATGGGGGTGGCGGACATGTAGGTTTTTGGGGATCCTCAATTGGAAGATATAATGATAGATATGGAAACACCACCATCATTGGTATTGATGGAATAATTGGTTTGGATTACCTGTTTGAGGATTTTCCGCTGAATGTTTCTTTGGACTATAAACCGGCCTTCAATTTAACAGGAAGAACAGGGTTTTGGGGTACTGAATCGGCCTTGTCTTTGCGTTATGCCTTTTAACCTGATTTTAAATAGGTCCTTTAAAAATTTCTTGAAAAGGGATCAATCAGGTTAATTATAATTTAACCGATTGATCCCTTGTGCTTTTATTCTTTTATGTTGCTTTTCATTTAAGTTTGACCACAGGTATTGACGGGATCAAATTAAGCCCACAAATGCGTATGGCTAAATACCTTCGTCAAAATACAAAAACGTGTATATTTATATTTTTAACCCACCAAATTTGGTATTTGAATATAAAAAAGAATTTTACAAATATTAATTTAAATATTTCCATATTTTTACTTTATATCTGTTAGATAATACCTTAAT
>JBBDSB010000059.1:0-12318 GCA_040905205.1 Cyclobacteriaceae bacterium | reverse complement strand
TTCCATACCGAACTGGATAAGGCATTTGCCGACGGGAAATGGCCGGATTAATCCCATAATTCATTCTCTTTATAAAAGTCTTACCTTATTCTGCAAAAGAGGATGGTAGGACTTTTTTCTAACCCCTCTCCCTATCAACCAACTGGCCAAAAAGGTTGAATCATCCATACCAATTAACTTATGAGTATTGCTGGTCCACAAAGTATTTTTTAATCGCTCTTTGTGTTTGATCAAAGACTGAGGCAAATAAATTACCTTCGCTTTCCAAATAATCTCTTTGCAGAGGTACCAGGTAAAGAAATCTAAGGCGTACTTAAAACAAGATTAACTGATAGTATATGACGTAAAGACCGGCCAATATTAAAATAAAACCTGTGCCCGCTCCATGTAGGGAAGAATTTTCCGTAAATATTTGCTTAATATCTTTTGCGCAAAAGTTGCTAACAGTATTGCCACAATCATCATTAGCGCAATACCAAGAAAATAAGCAAGGATGTCTCCGCTCCTGCACCCCGGTATATATAAGCCATAATATATCCCGGAAGCAGTGCTACGGCACAAGGAGCAAAAAATGCCATGATTCCTTGAATGAATGAAAAAGCGACAAAATCCATATCGGCTTATATCGTTCAGGTTTCTATGGGTGATGTTCCGCACGAATCCATAGAATATAGAACCATTTTTGCAGCAGGTATTACGCTTTTCTTACTCACTTTCGTTCTTAACAATTTTAGTTATCGCCTCAGAAAAAAATACCAACGGAAATATGAATAACTACACAAAAAATAAAACAATTGATCGGTTGTTCCAAGGGTTCGGGATAGCCAACACATTTTTAGGGCTTATTCTACTTGCGTTTTTTATTGGATACATTATTTACATTGGTGCCAACCGTTTGGGATTGAATTTTCTCACTTCTTTGCCTTCTAGGTTTCCAGAAAAATCTGGAATTTATACGGCGATGATTGGTTCTGTTTGGATAATGTTTTTGACAGCCCTTTTTGCTTTTCCTGTAGGTGTCGCCGCAGCTGTATATTTATAAGAGTGTCCGGCGGACAGCAACAACGTTTGTGCATTGCAAGAACGCTGGCCGTAAAACCTTCGGTAATTTTAATGGATGAACCCACTTCTGCTTTAGACCCTATCTCAACGACCAAGATTGAAGATTTAATCCGCGAGTTAAAAAAAGAATATACGATTATTATTGTGACTCACAATATGCAACAGGCTGCACGTATCAGTGACCAAACCGCTTTCTTTTATTTAGGGGAAATTATTGAAATGGAAAATACCCAACAGCTCTTTAACAACCCCAAAATAAAACGCACCCAAAATTATTTGTCGGGTCATTTTGGTTAATCCGGACTTAAGAATCCAACTTGGCGTAAATCAATCCTACGATTATTCCCTGAATCAAACCGTGTATAAACCAGCTTATTACCAATAACAGAGAAACATCAAAGGCACTTAAAATCATCCACATAGAAGGTAAGACAGCAATGAGCCCATATACTAAACCTACTTTTTGTGAGGCTGATCTGAATTGTTTTATCCGTTATTTTTTGAGTACTTAAAAGTAAATTGTCTAACTTCTTTTTACCGGCTATTTCTAAAAAGCCTAGTATAAATATGTCACCCTTTCCATTTATTGGCACAATCTTTTCAACCCGATATAATGAAAAATTAATTTCAGGAAATCGATCAAATTTTAGGGATTCATACATCCTTTTATCCATATTCTCACCCTTTGATACAATCGTCATCAATCAAGGCTTTCCATCCTGGTAAACATATTTTAGAATAGACACCAAAAAGCGGTTCTAATTTTCGGTTCATTTCAGGCATAGTAATTTCTGAATCATCACTGTTTTTCAACATAAAGGCAATCGATTCAGCAATTACAAATGGCATATCGCAACTCACTATGAAATTTTTATCAGTACTAATATGTTGCAAAGCGGTATAAATACCACCTGCCGGTCCAATATTTTTTACCACATCTTCAATCACTTCCAGCCCAAATTGCTGATAATATTTGTTATTGGAGACAATGACTACCTTATCTACCGCCAATTGCATTTGGACAATAACGGTTTTCACAAGTGCTTTTCCGTTGAATAGTTTCAAGCCTTTGTCTTCGCCCATTCGGGAACTTTTGCCTCCGGCGAGAATGTATCCTGTGGTATGCGGAACGGGTTTGTTCATTTTAAGCAAAAATTAATTTAACCGAAGCGATGAGCAACACAAAAGAGAGTGCATGTTTTAGTTTGTCACTACCGAATTTGTTAGCGCCTAAATAGGATCCCAACAAACCACCCACAAGTGCAACGCCCAGCATTGTCCACATCAAGTTATTGAATTGCACGCCTTGCGAAACTAATCCCGTAAGTCCTGCCAGGCTGTTTACAAAAATAAATATTGCCGAAACAGCAGCGGTCTGTTTGAGGTTCGCCCAGCCCAATAATAAAATAAGCGGACTCAAAATAATTCCACCGCCAATACCAATCATCCCCGAAAAGAGACCGATGACAGCACCCATCAATAAAGAAAGTAACAGCAGTTGTTTTTTTGGACTTTTGTCTTCATTGGTTCCAAAACCCATAAATCGTGCGATGGCAAAAAGCAATAATATCCCTAAAATGCGTTTGTAAATTTGTTCGTCCACCGTGATTAAACCGCCGATAAATGCCGCTGGAATGGAAGCGATGGCAAAAGGCCAGAATAACTTCCATTGAAAATAACTTTTTCGGTAAAACTGGTAAAAGGCGATACCTGACACAAAAATATTCAGTACTAATGCTGTCGGGCGCATAGTTTCAGGTGCAAATGAGAATAAAGCCATCAATGCCAGATAACCACTCGCTCCACCGTGACCTACGGAAGCATAGAAAAAAGCTGCTACAAAAAGCAAAACAAAAAATAAGATGCTAATTTCTACACTCATTTATTTTCGCTTATTTAGTTCTGTTTTGAATTCTTCAAAAGCCATTTGGCAATGCTCGTATTGTTCCAACAAAGCTTCTCCTTCTGCAGTGAGTTGGCTTCCGCCACCTCCGCTGCCACCGGTATTTTTTTCAACAATCAATTGGCTGGAAGAGGGATTCAGGTCCTTGATGATTTCCCAGGCGTGCCGGTAAGACATCTTCATTTTTTTTGCCGCCTCGGTAATGGAACCCAATTCTTTAATGGCTATCAAAAGTTTTTGCCGCCCCGGACCCAATTGGTGTCCCTGGTTTGTTTCCAGCCAGATGCGTCCTTTTACCTGATGGTTTTTTGTATCCATTTTAAGCAATCATTAAAACGGTTACGAAATCCCCTTTTTTGTATTCCGTCTGGTCTTCATCAAGTGTTACCAAACAGTCCGTTCGATTCCTGCTTGATGAAACACTTCAATAAACTCATCAACCAATGCGGCATTGGTCGTCAAAGTGAGCGCTATCGGAAATTTAGAAAGTCGCTCGATGATGTCTTTCGCATCTTTTCGCACCAGGGATTCGCCACCCGTAAGCCTAATTTTTTTAACACCCAGATTTACGAACGTTTTTGCGATATTTTCCAACTCGTCTGCCTGCATCAGATGCTTTGCCGGCATAAACTTCATTTGCTCATTGGGCATACAATACAGGCACCTAAAGTTGCAGGCATCGGTAAGCGAAATGCGCAGGTAATCGTGGGTTCTGTTAAATGTATCTTTGAGCATTGAATGTTTAATGTTTATATATTGGGTTCAAGGATATCGTTTACCCAGGTCATCGCCGCCATCATAGACGGCAATCCCAATGTAGGTAATAGCAACAGCACCAGTTGGTGAATTTCGGCTTTGGTGCATCCCGCATCCAGGGCTTTTCGGGTATGAGAATGTACCGCACCTTCTTTTTGCGCGCCACAAGAAATTCCTAATTTTATAAGCGCACGGGTTTTATCGTCAAGAGGTCCGGCACTGTGAACGGCTTTTCCTAAATTGTAATACGCCTGACTTACTTCAGGGAATTGTTCCTTAAAGTTGGTGTATGTTTTTGGGATTTTTGACATTATTTAAAGTTTAAGTATTTGTTTCGCTTTAAGCGAAATAACCAAAGTCATTAAAAATAAGCATTTGGTTTTAAATAACCTCTGCAATATTCTTAACAACTTTGGTTTGTTATGAGAGTTCCATATTCGATTTTGAATGTGAAGTCACCTTTTCTAATCTTATGGGCGAGTCATAAAAAGAAACGCTGCCTCCCACCATATCCTGTAGAGATACATTTTTGAGATGCGGGTCGATCATCATTGCGGCATTGGCGTGAAAGCCTACACCACGATCAGGATCTCCTTTGAGCACTTCATTGTCAATTTCCACATCCTGTGAACCATAAGCCCAGTGGCCAAAGCCTAGGGAATAGCCCATTACTCCGGGACGCATTCCTTCGGTGAATTTAATTTGCCCAATCATATGTTTTTTACCGTAATTAGGTAATTCCCAAATACCTTCAGGGTTTGAATCTGAAGTTATTCTTACTTTATCGAGGTTTTTTAAACCCAGTCTTTCAGCATCAATAGGGTTGATCAACACGTGATTTATCGGATAGAGTTCTTTTAACAATTTGTTTCCCGGAGTTCTGCTCTTAGTATGGAAAATCTCTTTGTGGGTAATCATATGTAAAGTGTCATCCCCTCTTTTTAAAGGATTTCCTATACTATCGGCCAAGGGTAAATATTTGGGATACCCAATAAAGGACTCCCCTGTTAAGGCATTTTTAGAACCAGCTACTTTTTCGATGTACATACTCACCATCTTTCCATATTTATTGGTGACCTGCTCGTCTTGATACGCCTCTTCATAGTTTTGGTAACGCCCCCCCCGGTTCATGATATAAACGGCTTTTCGCCAGTGTTCTTCACCAACAACGCTTTTCCATCTATCATAATCAAAAACAGATTTAGTCAAATGTCTGCGGGATTCCTTAAAAATTCTTATTTCCTCATCAGAGGCATCGGGAACGGCCGCACTACCGTCATTTTTCTCGCCATAGGCTAAATTTGCCACCATCCTAAGGTACAGATCTTCAGGTTTCATAAAATCCATGCCTTCTTCAAAACCGTTACGTCCAAATGCTTCCAATTCCATTTTTTCAGCCACAGCCAGCATAAATGATTCCAGTGAAATAGGCATTTCTTCTCCGTTGACCATTACGATATCTGTATAAGGTTGCATTGCAGGTTGTCGCAAGGTTTGCACCTTCCAGATGTTGTTGGGGTGCGAACCGTGAAACTCCCATCTTTCGTAGAAAGCTAAATCTGGTATGATATAATCTGCATACATTGACGACTCACCAATGGTAATATCTGAAGCAATGAACAGAGGTAATTTTTCAATATTTGCCAGTACATTGATTTGTGTTTGCCCGGCAGGTAAGGAATAACCAGGAGTTCCCATATAGAGCAACAATGCTTTTATATTATATGGATAGCCATCACTTATGGCCGGTAATATTTCCTGATAAATATCAGATGCGTGAGGAAACCATGGACGTTTGGCAGGATAGCCACTAAACAAGGTGGATTTTTCATAATCCTGGTTACGCAAAATATTTAATCCAAATGTTTTTTTCTTCCCGGGATTTAGGGAGTTGGCAAAATCAAAAGGTCCTTGTGCTTTACCGCCGGTGACATCATAAGTACTGTATTTCACAAAACCACCTTTCCAGTCGAAGTTTCCAATAAGTAAGTTTAGCGTATTTCCTGCAAGGCAGTTGTAAAAACCATTGGTATGTTGGGAAACGCCTCTGTGCATATCGAAGACCGCTTTTTTGCCGTGAGAGGTAAACTCATCTGCCAATTCTACAATGTCTTTTTCAGTGGTTCCGGATATTTCTGCCCATCCTTCTATACTATTTGACATTGCCTCTTCTTTCACCAATTGCAACGCTGTTTTTACTTCCACGCCTTTAATGGTAATCGTTACAAAAAGATCTCCATTTATGGCTTTGTTGGTATCTTCATTATCAAAAGCAACAGGATTACCATCTTGTATCACAATAAAGGGATCCATTGCATAACTGCGTGTTTGAGAATTTTCGGTCTCTGTTTTGTTGATTTTTGATAAACCAATATCAGAACCCCTTAAGAATTTTCCGGGTTTGCCATCGGTTATTTTGATCAACCAGCTGGCATTGGTCATTGTGGGTTCTCCATTTTCCTTAGCAGCCGCTTTGTTGGCCCCACCAAGATATTTTTTATCGTATTTTTCGTTTTCGATAATCCATCTTATCATACCATATGCTAAAGCAGCCTCAGTTCCGGGTTTGTTAGGAATCCATTTCCAGGCGTGAGCACAGGTTTTGGAATAACGAGGGTCAACTACCGCATATTTTAACCGGCCGCTTGATAGGCCGTTCATAATATTAGGCACTCTTAACAAGGGATAATTGGCCTCAAAAGGAGATGAGCCAACAAAAATGATGAATTCAGCTTTATGCTGGTCTGCCTGCCAGAAAAATTTATCACCGGCTGTCCAGTCTGTTTTCTTTTTCTTTTCATCATAGATGTATTGTCTGGACATTGCTTTTCCCGTAAAATAAAGGGAACCCTGACAAACTGTAGTATGACCATGGAAATTATTAGTTCCCAATCCATCCTGCATAAACCTTTTAAAAAACTCTGACCTTCCAGCTTTTAAACGACCATGCATCCATAAAAACTGATTGTTTTTTGGACCTAAATCGGGGTGGTTGGGATCTATTAAATGGTGGAGGTGATCTGCAAACTGTATTTTAAAATCGGTTACTTTTTGAGTTTTTTCTTCTTCGGTTTTTGAATCCCAGATGTCATCAATTGCGGTTGCCATTTCTGATGCTACCTTTTTATCGGTAAGGGACATAATTTCTTTTAGACCCTCTACGAGACGGTTTTCTTCGCCAATTACTTTGGAAAACAATTTTCCACCATTGACGATTTCTTCTACTGCCTGGTCAAACTCTATAGTTTCCCATTTTTGAGAACCTCTAGGTCCAACCCGCTTGAGTACTTTTTTTATTCTAAATGGATCATTAACTGTCATAATAGCACCCTGACCTTTGGGGCAAATGGCACCGTCGACTTTTGCTGCCTCTTCCAGCGGAGTGTTAAAAGGCAAATGCGGCATTCTACCCCAAGGTGTGTAAGGGTTTCCATCAATTTTTACCATTGCCCCGTTTTGTACTTTTACTTTGGTTGGGCAACCGGTGTTACATCCCAGACACACACTGTAAATAAAATTTTCAGTGTTATTGTGCGTATATTCAAAAATCTCTCCTGACTCTAAATTTTCAGCAATCAGATCTTCATCTCCCTCTAAAAGATTTGGAGTGGCAAAAAATGCGGACAGTCCCAAACCTGCTTTTGCCAAAAAAGACCTACGGTCGTTTGGAGACTTGTGCTGATTTTCTTTTTTTGGATTGTTTTTATTTTGTGACATTAGATTTTTTGTTAGCTAAAGGTTTGTCATTATTGAGCGGAAGAAAATTAACTGAAAGAAGTAATAGCCACAAAAACAAAGCGACACCTCCAAAAACAAGAAAGTACTCCATCAAGCTGGGTGCATAGCCCAAGGAAAATCGCCAATGAGTATTTGCTTCTGAAATGCCTAAAATAGTTTCATTTGCCTGCGACGGCATCACTATGTTTAAGCGGAGACAAAAGAGTCCCAAGGCTACTGCAAAACCTGCCCATTTATAAACTTTTATTGGGTTTTTAAAATTTACTTTAATAACTGCATACAATGGGAACAGCAGTCCAATTAGCATTTGCAATATCCAGAAAGTATACCAGTAGTCTCCAAATAGCATTTGACTCCAGGGATAAATCTCTTCTGCTACCCCGGAATAGAATTTGGTAGCCATTTCAACAAACAACATCACATAGGTAATAACCAGAGCTACCACGGAAACATTGAGTACATTTTTGAGAAGTTTAGCTTTGGAGTCAGGAGATAATTTGAACAAAAAACCTGAAAAGAAAGTGATAATTCCACCACCTGAAGCTACCCCTGAGATGATTAGTAAAATAGGGAATAGGCCTCCAAACCAAGCTGGTCTGGCCTTGGCAACAGCAAAGATTCCTCCTTCACCAATAAGAACCAGAAGTGTAACTATAACGCCAATTACAGCGAGCGTTCTGAGGAACTTCTCCCTGTTTTCTATTCGGTCTATATGATTGAATCTCTTTCCAAAATATTTTAAGAAAGGCAAATCCATCGAAACAGCCATTTGTAAAATCAATCCCAAACCAAACAAGCCGTATAGTATTCCCATCCATGCCATTGGAGATCCAGGGTTGAATGAAAGAAATATATTCATCATCCTAAGTGGGTGACCCAGATCCAGAATAATAAAAAACCCTGCAAGGACAATCCCAAGTAGCGAAATAATTAAACTAAGATGCCTAATAGGTTTAAAGCTCTCGATTTTAAAGACATAGGACAAGGAGGAAACAAGGTATGCCCCAATTGAAAAACTGATAGCAAAAAGATAGGCCGCTACCCAAATTCCCCAAGGGATATGTTGGGTAGAGTTCAATATAATATGCCCTTTAGTAAGGGTTTGATAGGTCGCAATCACCCCAACAATAGTCATTGCAATCAACAGAAATAGGCCAATCTTTGACGGCTTATAGGTACTGTAATATTCTTTTTCTAAGTACATCACGCCAATATTTTAAGTTAAATAATACACTCTGGGTGCGTTTCCTGTTTCTTCTTTAAGTCGCATATAGCTTCGGGTAGCCAAAAGATTTTGAAGATTTACACCGTGCACCATACATTCGGCATCTGGGTCTGCAAGGTTTCCAAAATAGATGGCATTTCCCATACATGTGGTTGCACAAGCGGGTCCGGTTCCATTATAAATTCTGTGCATACAGAAGGTGCATTTACGCACGTTGCCTTCCGGCGAAGCGTGGTTTTCTCGTACCCGGTCTTGGCCATATTCTGGACTGGGTTGGCCTTCCCAAGGATAAACGCCTTTCTCACCGTAATTATGTCCAAAATCAAAGGACCGGGCTCCATAAGGGCAAGCTGCAATACAGTATTTACATCCAATGCATACATCATAATCTACTACAGTGATGCCATCTTCTCGCTGATAAGTTGCCGAAACCGGACATACCGTCGTACAGGAAGGAAATTCACACTGCATACAAGGTCTTGGGGTAAAGGTTTTTTTAACATGAGGAAAAATACCAGTTTCTTCTTCCAGCACGACATTATAAGCAACACCGGGAGGCGTGTGATTTTCAACTTTACATGCTACGGTACATGCCTTACAGCCAACACACTTTTTAAGATCAATAATCATCCCCCATTTGACATTCTTTTTTCCACCTTCGAGAGTTTTGGGAGTGCATCCCCCCGCTAAAATCGCACCTGTCATTGTGGCCATTCCGACAGTAGTTATTTGTTTTATAAATTCCCTGCGGTCACTCCCCCAATTCCCTATTTCTTCCTGAACTTCACTATCAGGCATATTGCCTGTTATTTCATCCACCATTTCAGGAATTTCAATTTTTTTATAAATATTACTGATTATAGGCTCAATTAAATTTTTTTGCTCGGGATCAAGTTCGATGGCTTTTTCAGCATCTTCAATCGCACCAATGTAATCCATCAGCGTAACTTTGGCGACGGCTCGATCCGCATAGTATTGAGCGAAATTTGGATTACAATCAATAGCAAGGCTCCAGTCTTCCAACTCGCCTTTTATATCACCTATATGGGCCTTTGACCAGCCCCGTTTGTGATACACTTCAGCGTTTTTAGAATCCAATGCTATAGCAGCTGTATAATATTCAATAGCCGAATAGAAGTCTTGGTTGTTTTGGTATTGATCTGCGGTATCTACTAGCAATTTGAATTCGAAAAAATCGTAAGTTGCACCTTTGCTGCCATTATTATTATCTTCCATTTTTTATTATTTTAAAAGTTGTAATAAACGGTTGTCCTAAGAACAACATCTGGGTCACGATCAACGACTCCATTCTTTTTCTTATCGTAAGCGTTGATATGTATGTTTGGCATAATGTTTATCTTGTGATCTAACTTGTTGTGTATTTCAATTTGAACACCGGCGATAAATAGGTGCTCATCGTAATTTTGAGATTGGTTTCCATAAGTTATATTTTCATTGTAATCCCTATCAGGATTAAAATAGTCATACCTTAAAAATAGCCAAGTATTTTTATAAACTTGCGGAGAAATAAATGTTGATAAGAGCAAAGGCTGTGTTTCAATATTGATGGTTTCTTGACCAAACGATGCTTTTTCATTAACCAGATTTGGGGAAATCTCCATCCCAGCCCTAAAATTTGGTACAGAGTAAGATGCAAATCCTCTAAGAATTGTCCTGTTTAAATCTTTATCCCTTTTTGAATAATCAATCATTAGCTCCAAATTAAGCTTTTTATCAAAAAACATTTTATATAGAGATATATAATATTCTAAATATTTCCTTGTTTGGGGTTTATTGCCTACCCCGTTACCTATCATTATGGTAAAACCAGAGTTGCCATCTTTGGAGAAATTACCCTCAAAAGATATTCCTTGGTCTGTTGAGCTGCCAAATCCTCTTAGATCCAGGGCTTCTTTTTCGACTGATCTGTAACCCCAAGCCTTTTCGGGAAAAGCGAAAACAGGAGTTGGAATTAAGCCTACTCTAATTTTTGAGTTTGGAATAGCTTCAAATACGCCTTTATATTCTAAGTATCCCAGTTTAACCACAAGTCCGAAGTTTCCCCCCGGAGTGGTAGTTGAGGCATTACTTTCAAATAATAATCGCGTCGTCCATTTGGTAGACAAGTTGTAATCATATCCAAAGTAAATCCTGCGAAGCACGCCCCCGATTGTGTTTTTCTCTGTCTCAGCAAACTCGCTTCTACCAAAATCTAATGTATCACCTCCTACTTTAAAGATAACATCCCCAAAAACATATCCCCAAATTTTTCCATTGGGCTTAAAATCATCTTCTTGGGGCTTAAAATCATCTTCTTGTTCTTGCGCATGCCCTTGAAAATTTAAAAAAAAAATTAGAATTACAACTAAATGTAAAAAGTACGGCTTTTTGCTACTTGCTGATTTCATTGATTTATTATTTTATGATGTAAATTAAATACATCCCGCAATCAATATAAATGATATTTGTCATGATACTTATATTTTCTCTTAAAATAAATTATGGTATTAGTTTATAAGAGCCACACCTTCGAAAACCCAAAAGGGCCAAATTTTCCCACCCGCTGACAAAAACAATAACCTGTTGAAATATTTATTTAAGAATTTGCTTAAATAAGAAAACTATTTGTATATTTGCTGCGTTACTGAGTCAAAACAAAAAAGAAATGGACAATAACCAATCGTGTATCAGGCTATTTGCCGACAAGGTTCAGATAGACAACTGTCGGGAAACTTTGCAGACCAATGGGAATTCTTTCAAAGCCTTGAGCAGTTCATTGGCGCTTGCAGGAAACGAAGTAAGATTAAAAATCTTGTTCCTCTTGGAAGAAGAAAACGAACTCTGCCCTTGTGATTTGTCAGACATTTTGGGAATGAGCATACCTGCTGTTTCCCAACACTTGCGAAAGCTCAAAGACGGAAATATTATAGAAGGCAGACGGGAAGGGCAAACCATCTTCTATTCACTGAAAAAAGAACAACTTAATTTGCTTCACCCATTTTTTAAACACATTGTTAACAATTCAAAAAAGGAAATAGTATGAGCACTCAAAATTTATCTACAGAAAGCAACTCAGAAAAGAAACAAGGAAACGGCAAAGGAGCAGCGGCATCGGGAATATTTGCGGCATTGGCGGCATCTTCCTGTTGCATTCCGCCAGTAATTGCAGCACTTGCTGGCGTTGGGGGTATTGCAGGAAGCTTGTCTTGGTTAGAACCCTTTAGACCCTATTTAATTGGTTTAGCAATACTGGCCATTGGGTATGCATGGTACAATTACTACCAACGTCAAAAATCGGATGCTTGCTGTGCCGTGGACGCTAAACCAAAATGGTATCAAACCAAAGGATTTCTAGTTGGTGTAACCTTATTTGCCGCGGTTTCTATCGCTTTTCCATACTACTCTCATATCTTTTTTTCTTCTAATGACAAAAAAGAAGTGGTCATTGTAAATGCTTCAGATGCCGAAAAAACAACATTTGATGTAAAAGGAATGACTTGCGGTGGCTGTGAAGCACACGTGGAATCGGAGGTTAATAAATTACCCGGAATTGTAAAGGTAGATGCCAACCACAAAGAAGCGACCGCCAAAGTAGAATTTGACCAATCCAAAGTAACCTTGGTTCAGATTGAAG
>JBBDSB010000058.1:0-12368 GCA_040905205.1 Cyclobacteriaceae bacterium | reverse complement strand
TAGGGCTTGCGAATGCAACGTCTGACTGGATCCAATTTTTGGATGCTGATGATGAGCTTTTGAAGGGGAAACTGGCAGGCCAATTCAGTAGGGTCAAACCTGATATTGCTTTTATTGTGGGTAACAGCATCCATGTGTTTCCGGATGGTAGAAGGCATTACAGAAAATCTGACACGGAGATTTGGAAAGGTTTGATCCGAAGCAAATTGGGGGATACCTGTGCTAATCTTTGGAATAAGAATGATCTCTTGATGGTGGGTGGATGGAATGAAAAATTAAGTAGTAGCCAGGAATATGACTTGATGTTCAGGTTAGCGTCTAGTAATCCCTATGTTGTTTTTGACAATAGATATCTGACTTTAATCTATAAAACAGAAAATTCCATTAGCACCCATCTTGGAAAAAAAAAGAAAAGATCCAAGAATTGGCTTAAATTAAGGGATAAAATCAGGAAGCACTTAGTAAATAGTCGGAAATTTCACCTATTAAATAAATATTATTGGGCTGGGGCGGTTGGAATGTTTTGTGATGAAAATCAAATTGATTTTCCAGGCGAGGTGGACAAATGGTTTTACCAATTGTACAAAATGGAAATCTCTATCAAAAAGAAAACTTACAATTGGTTAAAATTTAATTAATGCTTAGAAAATATTTAAAAGATAGCCCACTGCATATTCAATATTGGTTTATTAAGGAATGTGGAAGGGTAATAAGGCAAAAAGATTCTCTAAAAAAAATTCTGAAATATTACCCGCATTATATGAAATCCAATTTGGATTATTCAAAATCCCCATTGGTTTTGGGTGTTCCATGGATAACCTTTGAAGGAATTGATTACCTAATTAATTTGATAAAGCCAGATATGAAGGTTTTTGAATTTGGTAGTGGAGGATCTACTAAATTTTTTGTTTCGCGGGTTAAGGAAATTCATAGTGTTGAACATGATAAAATTTGGTTTAACCTTGTTAAAAAGGAAACAGGAGGTTTTCATAACCTCAAATTGAATTTGAAAAAAGGAGAAGAGAAACCATTTAAAGGAGAGAAATTTGTTTCAGACGAAGACGATGATCCTCTTGATTATGGAAATTATGCCAATATGGTATTGGATTTTGATGATCAATATTTTGATTTGATTTTTATAGATGGAAAAGCCAGGAAGGCCTGTATAAAAAATGCCATACCAAAGTTGAAAAACGGAGGATATTTGATATTGGATAACTCAAATAGAAGGACCTATGCGGATACCTTGTCAATAATTGAACAATGGTTAAAATTCAGAAGTTTTGGACCCTCTGTGAATTCTAAAAAATTTACTCAAACTTCGTTTTTCAGGAAACCCGAAAATGGATTATAAACATCTGTTAATTTCCCGTCTCAATGTGTTTTACAAAACCAAAATGGCCGGAAGAGGATTTGACCCTGACACATGGTTAATGGAAAGGGTGGATATTTTTAAAAAGTTTTGCTTCCCGTCTATTCTTAACCAATCCAATAAAAATTTCATTTGGTTTTTTTATATCGATGCTGAAACCCCTTTAGAAGTTAGAATTGATTTGGAAAAGACTTTTTATCCATATCCTTTTATTAAATTGATATCCCATCAATATGAAAGCTTCAATATCACCAAATACTTACAAAAAGATATCCAAAAATTTCTTGGAGATGATTTCCAATATTTGATTTCAAGTAGGGTGGATACAGATGATATGCTGCATAAGGATTATATGGCTATCGTTCAACAAAAATTTAAAGGTCAAAAATATCAAGCCCTCAATTTTAATAAAGGATTTGTTTACGATGTGTCTTCAGGAGTGGTTTCTTTAATGGTACATCGCTATAATGCTTTTCTTTCCCTAATTGAAAATAAACCTGAGAAAGGTTTTCGTACCGTTTTTCAGAAGCCTCACACGGATTATAGGCATGACTTAAAAAAAATAGAAGTCAGCATTAAACAACCCATGTGGTGCGTGACAATCCACGGACTTAATGACAGTACGGGTTTTTATGGCAGGGTTTATAAATTCAGTAAGCCTGACCTAAAGGAGAATTTTGGTTTTCAATTTCAAAAAAGCCCTCCAATTCCGGGGATCATAAATTATACCATTAGATCATATTCAAGGACTTTCCAAAAATTTAGAAATAAATTTTTTCTCTAATATTAATTTAAATCTATCTTTAGATTTATGTCTAAAATGATCCTTTCCGATGAAATTTAAGCATAGAATAAACATTTTTTTATACAATCAAATTTTAGAAGCACTGAATATTAATTCAGTGGTTTCGAAAAATATAATCGGATATAAATTTATCCGCAGGGATATCGTGTTTGACTTTGATAGAACCTTCGATTCTAATTTTCCCAAAAATCAGGAATTTAAATTTATACAAATTGGGGGGAATGATGGGGTTAGTTTTGATACCCTTTATTCAAAGGTTACAGGAAGGAATTCAATCGGATTGATTTTGGAACCCTCACCGAGATATTTCGAAAAACTTCAATTAAACTATCAAAATTTTAAATCCATTAAGCTACTTCCATTTGCAATATTCGAGAAGAGCGGGTCATTGGAACTTTTTGAATTAAATGAAATTGGGTTGAAAAACCATCCTTATTGGGCTGCTGGGATAGGGTCCGTGGATATAAATCATCTCACCAATTTGGATGTAAAAATGGAGGAAATTGAAAGAGTGAAAGTTGATGGAATAACATTTGACGATTTGTTAGGCTTACATCCGGAATTTTTGAATATAGACTATTTGCAAATAGACACTGAGGGTTATGATTTCCAAATTCTTTCATATATTAATTTTCAAAAATTCAATGCTAAAATGATTAAGTTTGAATTTAAAAATTTGTCCGCTTCTGAACAGAAAAAGGCAATTTCAATTTTTAGAAAAGATTACTTTTTATATCAAGATGAATTGGATTTGGTATGTATTAGAAAGAATTTGAGAATTAAATGTCGAATTTAAATATCCTGATTGTTCCATCTTGGTATCCTACTCCTCGTCAGCAGTTGAGAGGTTCCTTTTTTCAGGAACAAGCTCAATTTCTTCAAGGAAAAGAGGGTCTGGATTTTCAAGTGCTTTATGGAGAGAAAAAATCCTTTACATTACTTCGTTGGGTATGGATATTTATTCAATCCCTTTTTAAACCAACTTGGCCAATTTCTACCAAAAAGGTTCAACAAGGACCTCTTGCTTATGGATTTGATTTCCCGGCAAACAGAAGAATTACAGATAATTTGCAAATCCAATTGGAAAAGCGGCTTTTTCTAAAAGCCTACCGAACCTTTGTCCTTCAAGGTTGGAAGCCTGACCTGATCCATGCACAAAGTGGCATGGATGCCGGGATTTATGCACATGACCTATCCAAAATCCATAATATTCCCTTTGTTATTATAGAACACCAAGTCTTTGTTTTTCATTACTATTCGAGAGTTAGGGCTAAAATGGTCCTCCGGGCATTTGAAGCAGCCAATAAAACTGCTTCCGTCAGCGAAGATGAACGTCGTCAGGTATTGATGAACCAACCTAACTGTAATCCCAAAGTCATATGGAATTTGGTAGATGAAACCAGGTACCAAATCCAATTGGAGAAAAGAAATAAGGTATTTACAATCATTACCATCCTGAATTCATTACCCATAAAGGGGTTTGATACTTTTTTGGAAGCAATGTTTGAACTAGTGAAGGAAACCCAGAATTTTAAATTTATTATGATTGGTAAGGGGGCAGATGAAAAATCTAAAGATCCAGCTTCCAATGCATTTGTAAGAAAAAGCAAGGAATTAGGAATTTATAGTATTGGTGAGTTCATTCCTTTCGTGGAGAGAGATCAGATTTCCAATATTTTGAATACTTCACATGTTTTTGTGTCTCCCACCATACAGGAGCCCCATGGGATAGCCATCCGGGAGGCCATGATGTGCGGGATTCCTGTAGTTACGACTGCAAATGGTGGGGTTGAAGATAGTATCAATCAAGATACAGGTCTAATTGTACCTGTAAAAAGTCCTCAAAAATTGGCAGCTGCTATATTAAAAATCAAGAATTCAGAAATAAAATTTATTCCACAAAGAATAAGAGATTTAGCAATTTCCCAAAGTGGAACAAAAATGTTCTTGAAAAAAATGAAAGAGTTTTATAATTTTCCAGAATAAAATTGTTTGAGGTTTCGGTCATCATTCCAGTATATAATGCTGAAAAATTCATTGAAGAGGCTGTCCAATCGGCAACACAAATTAATGAAGTCAAGGAGGTAATCTTAATCGAGGATGGTTCTAAAGATAATTCTTTAAAAGTATGTTTTAGATTAATTGAAAAGTACCCAAAGGTAATACTCCATACTCACCAAGGTGATATAAATAAGGGAGCTGCAGAAAGTAGGAATCTTGGTATTAAATTAGCGAAATGTGATTTTATTGCTTTTTTGGATGCCGATGATTGGTATCTTCCAAACAGGTTCGAAACGGATAAAGCGGTATTCAATGACTCAAATGTATTTGCAACTTATTCTCTCTCTTTAATTCAATACCCTAATGGGGAAGAAGAGCTGTTCGGAACCAAAATTGATTTATTTTCCAAGTTTCCAAACCCTCAAGTTGATGAAGGTGAAGAAATTTATAAATTTATTATTCAAAATGATTTGATTCTTGGCCATACCAATTCTAATACTTTTAGGAAATCAGTATTTGAGAAAATCAATCCATTCGATGTAAGATTGGTTTTGCATCAAGATACAGAACTTTGGAATAGGATAGCAAAGAATTTTATTTTTTATCCAAGTAATTTAAAAGAACCTATCTCTGTAGCAAGGAGACATTCCAATAATAGAATTACCCATAAATCATCACAATCACAAATTATTCACTTACTTGTTTGGATAGATAATATAGGTTTGGAAATAATTCGAGACTATGAGGCTAAGGCTGTAATATATCATTTAGCCAGAATGATTTCAAACGGATTGAAACCAACCTTTATGCGAAAGTCAGTACTTCATGGGTTTCAATGGGGACTCCTGCCTTTTAGAGGGACGGTTATTAAATTATTTTATAAATGGGGAATTAAAAAGTTTAAATTTTTAAAGGAATAATGTATTTTTCAATAATAATTCCCATTTATCATGATTCAAAAAGGCTTTTACTCTTGCTTGATTCTTTATCAAATCAGATATTCAAAAAAGAGATTTGGGAGGTAATCGTGATCAATAATGATCCAAATGATGCGATAAAAATAGAAATGAAATACCCGTTCCCAATTTCCATGGAAAATGAACCAAATCCGGGATCCTATGCAGCAAGAAATAGAGGAATAAAAACAGCAGATGGTAAAATTCTTGGTTTCATCGATTCAGATTGTATTCCTTCTCCATTATGGCTGCAGACTGCATATGAATGCTTCGAAACGGATTTTAAAAATAAAATAGGGATTTTGACTGGGCCTGTTCCATTATTTTATAAAAATCCGGAGTATCTTTCTGATGCTGAGGTATATGAAAAATACACTGGATTTACAACTGAAGCCTATGCCAAAGGAGGTCATGCCATAACTGCCAATTGGTTTTCTTATAGATCAATTATGGAAGAATTTAAAGGTTTTAATTCAGATCTGAAGTCAAATGGAGATTCAGAACTTTCCGGTCAAATCAGTAATAAATATAAAATTGTATATAACCCCAATTTGGTTGTAAGGCATCCTGCTAGATACCATACAGATGAATTGGTCAATAAATACAAAAGATTGACTGGAGGTACTTATGATAGAAAATATAAAGATAGAAAAAATGCTTTCAGTTTTTATATTTTAAACTTTTTTTTGAGGAGGTACCGATTTGCTTTCAAGAATCTCTTTTTACTATCTCCTAAGGAGTCAATGGCCGTATTGAAAGTAAGCCACGCCATAAATTTGGGCGTGTTAAAAGAGTATTTTCATTTGACCCAAGGAGGAGAAACAAAAAGATAAACCATGGGATTTCTTCAAATAATAAAGAAAAAGTTTTACAGCCATTACTCCCGAAAACACGGTTTGATCCATAAGCCTAAATTTGAGGAAATGCCTTCTCCCGAGATTGGTTTCCAACATTTGCAATATGGAAAATTGCTTGCTTCAAGAGAACAGTTGTTATCTCTTCTTACTAAAAATGAGGTTGTTGCCGAATTAGACGTAGACAATGGGGATTTCAGCAGGAGAATTTTGGATATTTATCAACCATCTAAATTGCATTTAATTGATATTTGGCAAAGTGAGCGGTACCCAGAAAAGCTTTTTCATAAAGTTAACCAAAAGTTCAGAGCAGAAGTTGAGGGAGGGGTAGTGGAAATAAACAGAGGACTTTCCACTGAGGTTGTCAATCATTTCCCAGCGGAGTACTTTGATTGGATTTATATAGATACTGACCATACTTATGCGGGGACCAAAGCTGAATTGGAGTCCTATCTCCCTAAAATGAAAAAAGGAGGGATCATTGCAGGACATGATTTTATTGTTAGTGAAATAAATGTTCCATGGAAGTACGGAGTGATAGAGGCTGTTTATGAGTTTTGCATAGAGCATCATTGGGAATTCCTTTACTTGACTATGGAAAGGGGTATAACTCCAAGTTTTGCCATCAAAGAAATCTTTCAGCCATCAAACTGATTTTGACAGTTTGAACCACTTAGTATCCATCATCATTCCGGTCTATAACAAAGCTGCTTTTGTCCGGGAGACTTTGGATTCGGCATTGGGTCAAACTTATCCGAATATCGAGGTGGTTTTGATAAATGACGGTTCGACGGATGGTTCATTGGCTATTTTGGAAGAATACCAATCCAAATTTCCTGATAAAATTATTCTAGTCGATCAGGAAAATGGCGGGGTATCCAAAGCAACCAATGTTGGGATTCAGGCAAGCAGGGGAGCTTATATACAATTTTTGGATGCAGATGATTTGCTGTCCCCTGACAAAATTGAAAATCAAATTGGATTGTTAAAAGGAAAACCGTTCACTATGATGGCTTCCTGCGAATGGGTGAATTTTAAAAATTCAATGCATGAATTTAACAAGGTACCCTATGGAATATTTAGGGATTTTAATTCAGGAATAGATTGGTTATTAAGAGCTTGGAACCATCAGGAAATGATGGCAGATTCTTCTTGGATGACACATAGATGGCTGGTCGAAAAGGCCGGGCTATGGAATGAAGAACTAACCATCAATCAAGATGGGGAGTTTTTTTGTAGGGTCTTGTTGCAATGTGAGGGTATCTTGTTTGAGCCTGCAGGAAAGGTTTTTTATAGAGCTCCAGGAAATACCAACGTAAGTCAGCAAATAAATCAAAAGGTAGCTGCTTCTTTATTGGATTCCTATCGGTATTATGAAAGGGAGGTTTTGAAAATTGAGGATTCCAGAATGATCAGAATGGTATTGAAGAAAGTTTACCAAAAGTTTATCTATGATGTTTATCCAGTATATCCTGGTCTGATCAAAGAAGCAGAAGTCTGCATAAAAAATTTAGGTAAACCCGAAAAGACTTATATCGCCGGACCCAAGTTTCAAATGCTTTCGAAATTGTTTGGGTTTAAAAATGCGCTAAGGTTGAAGAGGTGGTTGGGATAAAGCGTCCGTGGTTGCTTCCGTCATTGCGATGATTCCAAATTGAATTTAATTATTCAAATAACTCCTCTGAATCCGAAGCAATCCCCTCAATTAAAAGGTTCTTTCAATTAAATTGAAAATTCAATACCTGACAAGATTGCTTCGTCGCACAAAGGATTCTTTAAAAATTCAAGCTTATTGAAGTGCTCCTACCGATGTCGGTTAAAATTATGTTTTCCATCATCATTCCATTATATAATAAAATCCAATTTGTCAGCAGGGCGATTGATTCTGTGTTAAATCAGACTTTTGAAGATTATGAAATCATAGTCATCAATGATGGTTCTACTGATGGAGGTGAAAAGCTGGTGCAGGAAAAATATGGGGATAAGGTTCGGCTATTGCACCAAAGCAACCTGGGAGTTTCCAAGGCCAGAAATAAAGGGATCAAGAAAGCTAAGTATGCTTGGATTGCATTTTTGGATGCGGATGATTATTGGCACCGGGATTATCTGGATTTTGTAGGTAAGGTAGTAATCCAATATCCTGAGAATGGAATCATAGGTACCCATTACAGTTCAAAAGTTTTGGAATCCTACCCAATGTTGTCTTTCTATAAACTGGATCATTATTTTAAAGGAGCGATCAGTAATACAATGTTTTTAACCTCAGCCACTGCAATCAGGAAAGATTTCTTTAATAAAAATCCAGGATTCGATCCTGAGATCAAATTAGGGGAAGATATTGATGTTTGGTTGCGTGCATCATTGTATTTCGGTGACGGATTGTATATTGCTAATACACTGGTTTACTATGGTCAGGATGACGACAAAAGGGCCACCAGGAAAATTTATCCCCTTGAACAGACTTTGATCCCCAAACTTTCCAGTAAGGATTATTTTTCAAGCGCTAAAAAATCTTCCGCCTGCAGTGAAAAGGAGTTTCTGAATTTCAGGGAAAAATGGATCTATTTCACCTTGTTTCCCCATTTTGGAATAGGACAAAATCAAAAGCGAATTGCGGAATTGCTCAAGAATATGACCAAAAGGTATTTTTTGGTAAGGGCATTTTACTTATTGCCCTTTGGTTTGTTGCAGAAGATCTTTGGTAATGAGGCCTTTTCAGGATTATTCAGAAATTATATGAAATTCTGTTACCGATACCTATATACCTGATATGAAAATTATCAGGATTGTATCTGAACTGGATTTTGGAGGTGTTGAGCAAGTCATTGCAAATTCTGTTTGGGAAATGGGGCGTAACAGTAAGATGGATGTTTCCATAATTGTGTTGGGCAAGGGAGGAAAGGTTGCTCAGGAACTAATTGAGAAAGGAATACAAGTGGATGTTTTGAACCAGAATCCCCGGATTCCCAATTTCAGGTTAATTTTTAAACTAAGAAAAATTATTCTTGAATCAAATCCCGCTGTCCTACATAGTCAGGGAGGAGAAGCAAATTTTCATGGGATATTGGCTGGTAGCTGGGCAGGTGTAAAAAGAATTGTCGGAGAGGAGATCGGGATTCCAAATCATCATAGTTATTGGAAATATATTTTTAAATGGGTTTATTCCAGGGCCCATGTGATTATTGCTATTTCAGAGGCTGTAAAAAATGCAATTGTTGGACTGGGAGAGGTGGAGAAGGAGAAGGTGAGGGTGGTGTATAACCCGGTTCGGTTGGAAAATGGAAAAATAGGGAATAGGGTATTGGAAACCCCAATTGCTACCAGTGGGGGTTCCAATAGCTTTCGGAAGAAGAATAAAGAAGAAAAGCCGTTTGTATATATTACCACCTGCAGGTTGGTTCCGATAAAAAACCTGGAAAGGTTGATTGCTGCTTTTTCAGAACTGGTTAAGGAATATGAAGAAAAGCCAATGGAATTATGGATTGTGGGGGATGGACCATTGATTAAGCATTTGATCAAAAAAGTCAATAAATCGGGATTGATTAATAGGGTGAAATTTTTGGGTTTTCAGGAAAATGTTTTTCAATTTTTAAAACTGGCAGATGTTTTTACACTGCCTTCCTTGAAAGAGGGTTCTTCTGTATCACTAGTTGAAGCAATGGTCTGCGGGTTGCCTTCTGTGGTCACCAAAATAGGGGGAGCTGCTGAAATATTGGGAAGTAGCAAATCAGGCGTATTGGTAGATCCTTTGGATGTTTCATTAATAAAAGAAGGGATGTATACTTTGGCAACCATGACTGATTTGGAAAGAAAGGAAATGGGAGAAAGAGCTAAGGCGGAGGCGGAAAGGTTCTATCCTGAGAAATATTTAAAATCTCTCAAGGAAATATATAAGGGATGAAAATTAGGGTGTTGCATTGTGTTGAAACTATTTCTTCTGGAGGAGTTGAACAAACCTTGCTCACTTTAATAAAAGGTTTAGATAGGGATAGATTTGAGCATAAAATTATTTGCACATGGCAGGGAGGGGCCATAGCAGAAGCATTTAATATTGAAGAGGTGGAATTGATCGCTGTAGGTTCATTTAAATCCCCATTCGAGTTTAAAAAGCTATTGAGGGTAGTTCAAATTGTTAACGAATACAGACCTCACATTATTCATGGGGCGGTATTTGAGGGCATGACAATGGCCACAATTGGGGGATTGTTAGGAAAAGTTCCTGTTATTATTTTAGAAGAAACATCTGATCCGCAAAACCGGTCCAGAAAAGCCAATTGGTTGTTACGTCAATATTCCAAATCTGCGGATAAGGTACAAGCAATTTCCTTTGATGTAGGTGAATACCTAAAGATCGTCACGAAAATAGATCCCAATTTAGTTTTGGTGATTCCAAATGGAATACCTAATCCTTTTGTTTTTGGTGAAGAAGTCCTCTGTAAGACCAGGTTGTCGCTTAATCTTTCACCGGGGGATGTGGTTGTCGGTTTTGTCGGGAGATTATTCGATGATCATAAAAGGGTTTCGGATTTGATTGATGCCATTTCACTGCTTAAAGTTCCAAATGTAAAATTGCTGATAGTAGGTGATGGTAGTGACAGGAAAATTTTGGAAGAACGCGTCAAAAATTTAAATCTTGAAAAGATGGTAATTTTTGTTGGTTACCAATCTAAACCTGATTTATATTATCCATTAATGGATATATTTTGTATTCCTTCGAGTAGGGAAGGCTTTGGATTGGTGGCAGCAGAGGCAATGTTACATAAATTACCTGTCATTGCATCAGCAGTAGGAGGCTTGAAAGATGTAGTGGTTGATGGTGAAACCGGTTATTTGGTGCCACCAAGATCATATGTGGAAATTGCGAAAAAGATAACAGATTTAATGCAATGTCCAGAACTTAGGGAAAAATTTGGGGAAGCAGGTTATGTTAGGGCAAAGGAAAATTATACTGCTGATCGCTATTGTCAGGAAATTGAAAACCTTTATAACACACTTCTTGAGCAAAAAGGGATAAAACTATAGACCCACTCCGATAGAAAACCCATTCCAAATTTTTGATTTACTTTAATGTAATTTGCTAGACATCATAATTATAGTAGCGGGATTGATTGCCTTGGTGAATTCAAATACCACCATGGCCAAAAGATTTGGATTGCCTTATAAGTATGAAATCCACCTCCATTATTTACTGTTTTATCATCTTTTTTTCAGTCTTTTTTTTACATGGTATATTCTGAAATTTGGAGGAGATTCCCAGGGTTATTGGAGGTTTGGTATGCAGCAGGTATTACTGAAAGGAGATATTACCTGGTTTTCTTACCTGGGAACTAGTACCACCTTTATTTTATGGCTTTGCTATATCCCCGCCAAAATTATGGGTTTGTCCTATTTAACGGGAAATATTTTGTTTGGCTTCTTAGGCTTTATAGGTATACGCTACATTTTTATGATGGTGGCTGACCTTTTTCCTGCCAATCATAAGGTTCTGAATATGCCGCTTTTTCCTACAGTATTCTATTTCCTCAACCTGCACTTTTGGACAGCTGGGGTAGGAAAAGATGCTATTTGTTTTTGGGCAATCGCCTGGTTTCTTTTTGCCATACAGAACTACCAAAAAAGATGGTGGCAGGGGCTGATAGCATTATTCTTTGTTTATATGGCCAGGCCACACATGGGGCAGGCATTGATTGGAGGGGCAGCTTTGGCCATCATGCTGGGAAGTGAAATTAAAATTCAGTACAAAATTACTATGGGATTGGCAGCATTGGTAGGTACTTATTTTTTAATGGACAGCACAGCAGAGTTTTTGCAGATGGAGGAGCTAACGATAGAGAATTTGGCCGCCAAAAGTGATATGACAGCTCGAAACCTGGGTAGGGGTAATGTGGGTTCAGCAGTAGATATTTCCTCCTATTCCTTGCCTATGAAGGCGTTCACCTATTTATTTAGGCCATTATTTTTGGATGCACATAATTTTGTGGCGCTGTTCAGTTCCTTTGAAAATGCCCTATACCTTTGGTTGAGTTTGTTTATTTACCAAAACTGGAAACCTGAGGCTATCAGAGATATGCCTTTATTTTTAAAGGCTGGAGTAATTACTTTTATTCCGGTTACGATCGCGTTTATGAATTCCTTAAGTAATCTGGGTGTGGTGATGCGAATGAAGAATATGACAATGATATATTTTATGTTGTTCTGTTTTTTCTTGATTGTGTACAATAAGAAGCAACGGTATATGCGAGTAATGGATAGGAAACGGTTTTATCAAAGAAGACAGACCATTATTGACAGCAAAAAGGCAGCATCATCGCAAAATTGACCCTCCAAAGTGAATAAAATCCTTTTCCTTCCCAAATACACCAGAATGGGGGCCAGCAGCC
>JBBDSB010000057.1:0-2027 GCA_040905205.1 Cyclobacteriaceae bacterium | reverse complement strand
AAAAAAGCGGCCGGGAAGCATGAATTTCTGGAAGCAAATTTTTATATTGAGAAGGCGGGGCATATGGAGGCCTTTCTGGTCAACGAGACGGAGACGGACGTATGGTTTGACGACTTCCGGGTGGAGACCCGGGCTGCCCTGGTGGTGCAGGAAGACCACTACGACCCCTGGGGCCTGGCCCTTAGCGGGTTGGAATATCGATCGGAAGACAGGTTAGAGAATAAACATCAATTTAACGCAGGGAGTTACTAATTGGAGCGTCTGGGTCTGTACCAAACTCCAAACCGCCTATATGATCCGGTGCTGGGAAGGTTTTGGGGCATGGACAAGCTTTCGGATATGTACACCTCCATAAGCCCCATGGCATTTGGATTTAACAATCCGCTGCAATTTATGGATCCCACCGGATTGTCCGGTGACTGTGATGGATGTCCGGAGTTTACAATGCCAATATTTACGGTAAGCAGCTTGGGCCATCGGAACAATATGGTTCAACTGGAAGCCTACTACCATGCCATGCGGCAAAGCCGCAACCCCGTTTACCGCAACCTGGGCTTAACGGCTTACAGGGAAGGTCTCAGGGCTGCCAGAGACCTGTCACAAAGGGGCAGAAAGTTACATTTCAGCACCTCCGAAGCCCAGGCTTCCAGAAACAGCCGGTATTTGGATGGCATCGGAAAGATGGTTTCCTATGGTATCACCGGTAGCATGGTGGCCGCTGCGGCTTCCCCTGTGCTGGTAAGGGGATTGGTGGATGGGATTGGGGCAAAAGCGGTCCAAAGGATGGCGATGGAAACAGGCTTGCAGATGGGAACGAGTTTGATTTTTAATGGAAATACGGTAAGTGCGGATATTGCAGATATCGGATTGGCTGGATTGTTTGGTAAATCTGCATTCTTTTTACAAGCTTTCGTGGACATTAACAAGAAGGATGGATTTAGTTCTTCGATTGGAATTGGAAATCAAAAACGGATTTCAGAAACCGTTGTTGATTTTAGTGTTGGGGGATTCAATTTTGGCTATAACAAACTTCTTACTAATTCTGAAATAAATAGCAAAGTTGTTTCAATTATTTCTGAAATTAATGGTACAGCTAGAATTTTAACGGGAAAACTAATTACGACAGAATATTAATCATGAAAAATAAATTTATCCTCAATATTGGAAAGATATTTCTTGTGATACTGATTTTGTATTTTGGAAATCAAATTTTTGAAAACTACTACTCCTCCCTTGAAAAAAATTATACGATTGGTTTTTTAGGGGAAAAATATAGAATTCCTAATCAAGGAAGTAGGATTAATTTTCATTTTTATTTCTGGGGTGAAAAATTTCAGTCCGATAATTTTATCGGGACTAATGAAATTTCGAAAAATCAAGTTACTTATCTGATCGAAGTTCCTATCAAGGATATCAAAAGAAGCCGAATCCTATGGGATTATCCTGTTCCGGATACGCTGAAGGCTCCATTTGAAGGCTGGGAAGAGATTCCGGAATTTTTGGAAAAAAGGAAATCTGATAATAGATAAAACCAGTGGTTAAGCAAAAAAGTTTGTTTATTTATAATTTTGAAATTATTAACTAATTTATTGGTAATAGTTATTACGATTTACTATCTGTGGATTTGAATAGATGGAAATATGTTATGGCGTTGATTTCAAAAGTCCCGCTTAAAATAATTGCATTTATTTTCATCTGGACAATAATTGCTTTTTTCTATCAGAAAAATTACGATTCTTTAGAGAAAAGGTATGCAGTCGGGTGGGTAACAGGAAAAGAAACAGGTTTAAGGCAAGGAATTTATGTAAACTTTAATTTTCATTTTAAAGGAGAAAAATTAAAGAACACTAGTTCTCAAGAGAATTACCCGGTTCAGAAAGGCAATTAATATTTGGTAAAATCCTAAAAAAAATTAGCAAGGCTAAAATATTACTTGATTATCCGGTTCCAGATACGCTGAAGGCCCCATTTGAGGGCTGGGAAGAAATTCCGGAGTTTTTGAAGAAAAGTGAGAAGAAATAACATTA
>JBBDSB010000056.1:0-2030 GCA_040905205.1 Cyclobacteriaceae bacterium | reverse complement strand
AACTTGAGGGGGTTTTGATTTCTTTGATAGCCCATGCTTCACTCAATAGAGAAGAGATCAGTCTCAGCCTGGCCAAAACGATCATGAAGAATATCGTCAAAGATATTGAAACTGAAGTCAGCATTGATTATATCCAAAAATCCTGTTCAGAATATTATGGGATCAAATTGGAAGACCTAAAGGCCAAAACCAGGAAAAAGGAAATTGTTATAGCCCGGCAGGTGGCGATGTATTTCAGCAAGGAATTTACCAATCATTCTCTTAAATCGATTGGGTATCATTTTGGAGGAAGGGACCATAGTACGGTCATTCATGCCGTGCAATCTGTCAATGATCTGATGGAAACAGATTCGGTCTTTAAAAACGCGGTCCTGGAACAGAAAAAACAGTTTAGAATCCGCTCCTATTAAAAAAGAAGTTCACCAACCTTCTGGCCATTCCGATAGCAGAATACTTTCCTTCGAGTACCTGCCTTTTGGCTTTTTCCAATGCCGGGGCCATATCTGGATGGCTATAAAATTCCTGCTCCAGCAAAAAATTGATATGGGATTCCAGCCAACTTATTTGTTGAAGCGATCTGTTGCTTTCAAAAAATCCATTTTTTTTGACCGTTTGTTCATATTGCAAAATCAATTCCCAAATTTCCTGAAGCCCTTCCTGGTATAAGGAAGAACAAGTCAATACGGTGGGATGCCAGCCATTTTCAGGAGCCGGAAAATAATGGAGAATTTTCTTCAAATCGGATTTGGTTTGTAAGGCCTTTTCAGCATTTTTTCCATCCGCCTTATTGATGACGAATAAATCAGCCATTTCCATAATGCCTTTTTTGATGCCCTGCAACTCATCTCCGGCCCCTGTTATCAGCATCAATAAAAATACGTCTACCATCTCCCTAACCGCTACTTCGGACTGCCCCACACCCACTGTCTCTATGATCACCACATCAAAACCTGCCGCTTCACAAAGTAATAGGATTTCTCTGGTTTTGGCACTTACGCCACCCAGGGTTTTGCCGGTGGATGAAGGCCGGATATACACGCCTGCCTCCCCCACTATAGCTTCCATTCTGGTTTTGTCACCCAGAATACTTCCTCCTGAGATTTTACTGCTTGGATCAACTGTCAGTACAGCCAGTTTCTTCCCTGCTTTCAATATCACTTTTCCCAAATTACCAATAAGGGTGCTTTTTCCTGCTCCGGGTATCCCGGTTATACCCACTCTTAATGATTTCCCAGTATGGGGAAGTATTCCCCTGACAACCGCTTGCGCCAGCTTCAAATCCGTATTTAAGGTGCTTTCAACCAGGGTAATGGCCTGGCTCAGCAAGACCCTGTCCCCGTTCAAAATTCCATGAATGTAGGTTTCTACAGGTAATCTTTTCTTCACCATGTCCAATCATTCAAAAGGATATCTCTTAAAACTCACGGCTCCCATAGATGATTTCTCATAAACAGCCAGGCAAAAGGATTGATATTTATTATCAAAAAAAGGTTCCGATAAATTCAAATCAAGTCGCCCCATTTCCTGATCAAAAAAGAATACCTTGGTGTTTCCATATTTGGTATGGGGCATAAAATCACCATAAGCCTTCATTTCATCCCAGTTTTGGTCTGAAGTATAGACGGCATAAACCCTGACAACAGGACCCGTATTGTTCTCATTTCTGATATTATTTATTTCCTGATAATGCCCTTCCAAATTAGAGACTCCCGGTTGGCTAAAGGTATCATACATCATGTATACCACCAGCAATCCCAAAACCATCATCATAAGGTAGACCCAATAATTTGTTTTCATTATTAGCTTGAAAGTTGTTTGAAACCCTTAATTTAGCCCAAAATATTGATAATGGCATTCGAATACCTCAAAGCCCTTCACATAATTTTTGTCGTCACCTGGTTTGCAGGATTGTTTTACATTGTCAGGCTTTTTATTTATCAAACGGAATGCCTTGCCCGTCCTGCCAATGAGAAAGCCATCCTAAAACCACAATTGGATCTTATGGCCAGAAGGTTATGGTACATCATCAC
>JBBDSB010000055.1:0-12427 GCA_040905205.1 Cyclobacteriaceae bacterium | reverse complement strand
TTGGAACGGTCAACTTTTTGACCTATATTCACCATTCAAGGCACACACAGCACCTTGGATCCATCGGGCAGTTCCGGTAAAGATTTTATTTTGTATTTTTAAAAATATCCGGTCAGGGCAGAAAGGGTACAGCTCCGGAAGGACCCGCCGTCTCCAAGCTGAATCCACACGGTAATGTTGGAATATCAATGCCGACAGGTGATATTGACCAACGAGATGCGACACCTATGATGAATGATGCACAATTAGCCTATCCGATGCAACTTGGAAGTGGAACTTGGGACCCAAGTTTGGGATTTACCTATTTGGGTCAATCTGACAAGTTTTCTTGGGGAGCACAATCCAAATACAAATTTAGAATGGGGGAAAACTCTGAAAACTACACTTTTGGAAATGGCTTTGACATTGTGGGTTGGGGAGCTATTAAAGTATCAGACTACTTTAGTTTCTCAATAAGTTTGAGCTATTTCAATACACAGGAAATAGAAGGCGTAGATGCTGAGTTGAATCCAATGATGATGCCTTTATTCAATACTGCCAACTCAGGAAGAAATCAGTTAGATGTTGGTCTTGGGACAAATTTCTATGTTCCAAAAGGTAGTTTGAAAGATTTACGTATTGGGGTGGAAGTAAAAATTCCTGCTTACCAAAAAGTAAATGGAATTCAAATGAAAAACACATTAATGGCAACATTTGGAATTCAATATACCATCGGACATAAAGAATAACTATGCACACCGTATAAAATTAATTGCTAGTGCAAGCCTTAAGAACGACCGTGCAACCATTAAACGGACACAAAAAGACCAAACTTTTGACTTCCAAACTGACCATTTGGACGACAAAAACTCGATTGACCATTTTACTGTAACTCGACACTGAGCAGACCAGTTTGTCTACACACAAGCCAACACAAGATTTTAAAATTTCCCCCACATATTTTAAAAATAATTTTAGCCAACCACACATTGCTCCAGATGATATTCGTCATCTTTTAAAGTTTTCTTGAAAAAACCTGCACTTATCAATTTAATTGAATTATTTTTGCAGAGTGATTGTTCACTTACATTAATAATGCAATCATAATGAACGGTAAAAACAACATCGCAATAGGGTTTCTGACAATGGGACTTTTTATGGCTTACGGTTTTCTATTAACATACCTGCGTGACTTTGCTCCGGGCAAGGAAGAATGGGTAAATTCTTACAGTATCGGAAAACACTTTGAATCAAGACTGGCTCACGTTCACGGTAACCTGTTTGCTTTCTTAAATATTCTAATTGGTTATCTGCTTTTACACTTTAAAGACAAACTACAAAATGTGAAAGCAATTTCTTGGTTGGCACTTACTGGTTTGTTAATGCCAATTGGAATATTAACTGAGGTGTATTTTGGTTTGCCCCCAGCATTAGTATTAATTGGTGCTATTGCAATGACAGTTTCTGTAATTTGGCTAGGAGTAGCGTTTTCAAAAATGAAATCATTAGTAACTAATTCGTAATTCACAATCTGTAATTAAAGATTAAAAACTCGTAATTGAAAACTCGTAATTCGTAATTGATTAAAATGACAGCAACAATATCTGATAGACAACTTGAAATTATTGAGGCGGCAGGAAAAATCCTCACAGCTTCGGGAATTAGTGGTTTAACCATTAAAAACCTTGCTAAGGAAATGAAGTTTTCTGAAAGTGCCATTTACAGGCACTTTACAAGCAAAGAAGAGATAATTATTGCTTTACTCGAGTATTTGGTTAAAAGTATGGACGAACGTTATACTAATGCTATTTCTATTGACCAAACTCCAGAAGAAAAATTCGCCACACTGTTTCAAAATCAGTTTTCATTCTTTAAAAAAAACCCACACTTTGTAGTGGCGGTTTTTTCTGACGGTCTTATGGAAGAAAGTCAACGTATCAATAAGACCATACTAAAAATAATGGCCGTTAAAATGAAACACTTAATGCCCATTATTATAGAAGGTCAGCAAAAGAAAATATTTACCAATTCCATAACATCCGATGAATTAATACTTATTGTGATGGGAAGTTTTCGACTTCAAATGTTCAAGTGGCGTATTGCCAATTTTGAATTTGATATTGAACACAATGGACACAATATGATACATGCATTATTAACCATAATCAAAAACAAATAATATGAAAAAAATAAAAACAAGCCTGATTGTATTTGCTGCATTAATAGCAACATAAGGTTGTAATAATAAAGCAACGACAGAAGGTAATAAAAATCATTTAGCACAAGAAGAAAACACAGATAGTCCAGCGTCTATTGTCAGAGAATTAGCGATATATTTTGAAACTTACCACAAATATTTTCAATGAAAAACTTAAACGAATTACATATTTCAGACAAAGAAGTCTCTGCCCAAAATTTATTTAAGGGGGGAAATGGGAACGGCAACCGCTATTCAATTACAACAAAATGGCACATTGAAAGAGCATATTACCAAAACACCAGCTTTGCTCCTTTGTATAGAAGGCAGGGCAACTTATAAAGACGAAAACAATCAAGAGTTTACACTCGAAAAAGGCGATTATGTCTTGATTACACCCAATGTAAAACACGGGCTTTATGCTTTTGTACAGTCTCAATTAGTTTAGTTGAAAAAAAAATTTGACCAATGAAGTTAGTAAGTATTCACAAACACCTTCTATCCCTCCTACTTTTTATAGTTGGGTTTCAAGCTGCACAAGCACAAGTCTGGACAATGCAACAGTGTATTGATACAGCACAGGTTCATAATAAAAACCTGCAAATGAGTAGAAACAATATTTCTATTGGTGAGCAAAGGAAAAAAGAAGCAAAAGCCAATTTAATTCCCAAAGTAACGGCAAATGCTGATTATAGGTATTTCACCAATTTGTCATATCAATTGTTGCCACTTTCCGCTTTGAATCCTGCAGCACCGGAGGGGGAATATAGAGCGGCTCAATTTGGTGTTCCACATAATATTAATGCCAATTTACAATTGTCGATGCCATTGTATAATCCGCAGGTTTATGGAGCCATTCAAACCACAAAAATCGCATCGGAATTAACTGAATTGCAATACCAAAAAACTGAAGAGCAAATCTATTTTGAAATCTCAAATCTATATTACAATGCTCAAATTTTGCATCATCAATTGGCTTTTATTGACAGCAACCTGATAAATGCAGGGAGGCTATTGAGAAATATGCAAGTGCTTAATGAGCAAATGCTTGCCAAAGGAACAGATGTGAGCAAAGTCAAATTGCAGGTGGCACAATTAACCACACAAAAAGAAAATATCAGCAGTAAATACGAGCAAGTATTAAATGCGTTGAAATTCTCTATGGGTATTTCAATCGAACAAAATTTACAAATTGAGTCAAACATACAATATGAAAGCCGGAATGAATATGTTACTGTGTCAACCATGGATGTTCGTATCATAAAAACACAAAATCGGTTGCTTTTAAGTGAATTAAATACGCTGAACAAATCGCGATACCTGCCTTCGCTTAATCTTTTCGGGACTTATGGAACAACTGGTTTTGGATATAACGGACAGCCAAATTCTTTTCTAGATTTTTATCCTATTGGCTTTGCAGGCATTCAATTATCCTATCCATTATTTAATGGAACAGTAACGCAAAGAAAAATCAATCAGAAAAAATTTGAACTTCAAAACAATAAACTTCAATTTGGATTAATGACTGAACAAAATAATATACAGGTTAAAAATGCAAAACGGCAAAGAATGGTTGCTAAAAAATCAGTAGAAACAACAACAGAACAAATTGAACTCGCAAAAACTATTTACGAGCAAACTGTCCTTCAACAAAAACAAGGAACAGCAAATCTAACAGATGTTTTACTTGCAGACAATGCACTGCGTGAAGCACAACAAACATATCTAACCGCTGTTATTGATTATCTAAAAGCGGATTTAGAACTTAAAAAATTAACTGGAAATTTATCAATTACAAATTAGCAATTACGAATTAAAAATACATAATAATATGAACTGGAAAAAAATCATAGGAATCATTGTAGGACTTGCGATAGTTGCTGTCTTTGTGATAAAGTTAAAAAGTAACAAAGAAATTACTGAAGGCAAAGTTTATCAATACGATAAGGAGCAGGCCATCAATGTGCAAGCAGACACACTTCAACTTGAAAATGTGAATGCCAAATTTTCTTATTCAGGGACATTCGAGCCGAACAAGGAAACTAAAATAAGTGCTGAAATACAAGCAAAAATAAATGATGTTTTAGTTGATGTTGGAAGTGTTGTAAGAAAGGGGCAATCGTTGGTTTTATTAGATCATTCATTGCTAAAACTGCAACTTCAGTCTGTTGAAGTGCAAATAGAAGGCTTGGAAGCGGATGTAAACCGCTATACCATTTTGGCCAAAGAAGGTGCCATCCAAGGCATAAAATTAGAGAAAGCAGAGTTAGGCTTAAAATCCGCTAAAGTTCAAAAAGCAACATTGCTTGAACAAATAAATAGAGCAACTATTAAAGCTCCATTCAACGGAGTGGTTACGGCTAAATTCAATGAAGAAGGAGCATTTGCTGCACCAGGAGTTCCATTACTTCAAATAACTGACATTAGCAGTTTAAAATTCACTATAAATGTCTCTGAAAATGATTTGAACCAATTCCAATTAAATCAAGTCTATTCTTTAACAGCAGATGTTTACCCTGAAATTGCATTAGAAGGCAAAACCACTATGATTGGCAGTAAAGCCAATATGGGCAACAGTTTTCCTGTTCAGTTTTCGGTCAACAATACTTCCGATTCGAAAATAAAATCTGGAATGTTTGGAAAAGTGCAATTGAAGAATCTTACCCAAGAAAAGGGCCTCCTAATTCCTGCATCAGCCATCGTTGGCTCAAGCAATCAGCCACAAGTTTACTTGATTAAAAACGGTAAATCTGTCTTGCAGAATATCACTGTTTCAAAAAAGATACAGAATAAAGCAGTTGTATCAAGTGGGTTAAATGAAGGGGATGTAATTGTTACAAACGGATTTACAAACCTGTTTGATGGGGCGAATGTATCAATTACGAATTACGAATAAGCAATTACGAATTAAAAATATACTATGAAATAGCCATGCACCGAACGTGTACAAACACAGATAAAGATAACATGGCGTATTCCATATGACAACTAAAAAATATTATACACAAATGAAAAAAGATAATATTATTCAAGATAAATCATTTGCTTTTGCGATACGCATAGTGAATTTATATAAGTTTTTAACTACTGAAAAGAGAGAATTTGTTTTATCGAAACAACTGCTTCGTAGTGGAACATCAGTTGGAGCAAACGTTGAGGAATCAATTGGTGGTGCTTCTGAAAAAGATTTTTTACACAAACTTACCATTGCCTACAAAGAAGCCCGAGAAACAATTTATTGGTTGAAACTTCTGAAAGCAACTGATTATTTGTCTGAAACTGAATTTGAAAGTTTATTCTTTGATGCTGAGGAACTCTGTAAAATCATTGGTAAAATTCAAACGACACTAAAAAATCGTAATTCGTAATTATTAATTCGTAATTGAACAAAATGAACATTACAGAAATCTCCATCAAACGCCCTTCGCTAATTATCGTGCTTTTCAGCGTATTTACATTATTGGGAATTATCGGGTTTAACAATTTGAGTTACGAACTGATGCCCGATTTTAATCAGCCGGTAGTAGTGATTAAAACCGTCTATCCAGGTGCTGAACCCAGCGAAGTGGAAACATCCGTTTCGGAAAAAATAGAAGATGCTTTATCCAACTTGGAAGGCGTAGATTATCTGGTTACAAAATCATTACCTAATGCTTCTGTTATCATTGCAAACCTAAAATACGGAACTGATTTGGATAAAACCATGCAGGATGCTCAACGCTATATTGACAATATCCGTAAAGATTTACCAGAGGAAATTTTAAGTCCTGTAATGAGTAAAGTTTCGCCAAATGATCTGCCTATAATGTCCATTAGTGCAACTAGTAATTTATCTGCCACGGAGTTTTATCAAAAAATGAAAGACGATTACCTGCCACAAATCCAACAAATAAAAGGCGTTGCAGAAATTACTATTTTGGGTGGTGAAGAAAGAGAAATACAGGTCAAAATAAACCAAGACAAACTGAAATTATATAAAATCTCAATGGTTCAGGTGGTGGAAGCAATTAATCGCTCGGGCCTAGACTTACCGGTGGGAGAAGTGCAGACAGAAAAAAAGAGTAATTCTGTACGTTTAACTGGAAAATTTAGATCATTAGAAGATATTAAAAACGTTCAGGTGGCTATGCCTATGCCCGGCAGTCCTGTTTATGTGAAAGATGTAGCTGAGGTTATTGATGGCATTAAAGAAACAACTTCTATCAGTCGCTATAATGGCAAAAAAGGAATTGGTCTTTTATTAAAAAAACAAGGCGATGCCAACGCTGTTGATGTGTCCAGATTAGTTCGGTCAACATTCAAGTCCATTGAGCAACAAAATGCAAGTTCAGGTGTAAACTTTATCATTGCAGACGACAGCACTGACAATACCATTGCGGCAGTTAATTCAGTAGTTGATGATTTAATTTTGGCTGTCATATTGGTTTCCTTAGTAATGCTTTTATTCTTAAGAAGTTTGAGAAACTCATTGATTGTAATAGTAGCCATTCCAACTTCTTTGATTACCGCTTTTGCTGTAATGTGGCTTTTGGGTTATACACTGAACTTAATGACCTTATTGGCTATGTCTTTAATCATTGGGATTTTAGTGGATGATGCAACGGTTGTCTTAGAAAATATTCAGCGCCATTTGGACATGGGGAAAGAGAAACGAGTGGCTGCTATGGATGGTCGAATGGAAATTGGCTTTTCAGCTCTTTCCATCACCTTAGTTGATGTGGTGGTGTTCTTACCCATCTTGTTTTTACAAGTTTTTGTTGCCGATATGCTCAAGCAGTTTTCGGTGGTGGTGATTACTTCTACGCTAACAAGTTTGTTGGTTGGGTTTACGCTCACCCCCTGGATGGCTTCTCGCATTGGCAAAAAAGAAGATTTAAAACCCACCAATTTTTTCAACCGGTTTTTGTTGTGGTTCGAATCGCAATTGGAACATTTCACCAATTGGTATGGCAAGAAATTAGAATGGGTGTTAAGCCATAAAATCATTTTTACAGGGATTGTTTTGTTGCTTTTTGCAATGACATTAGGCATTATGAAGCAAGGGATCATTGGTAAAGAATTAATCTCTACAGGCGACCAAGGCAAATTTAAAATGGCGTTGGAGTTCGATAAATTCACTTCCATTGAACAGAACAATAAAATCTCAACAGAAATTGAAAGCTACATTTTAACCCAACCCGAGGTGGCAACAGTATTCAGCAATATTGGTGGTCCTAGTACAGGTATCGGGAGTTTAGGTGTCGGTTCAGTAAATAAAACGGAATTCACCATTCAATTACGAATTACGAATGAACAATTACGAGAAAAGAATTTAAAGAAAATTCCGACTGAGGAGTTTATGAAACGCTTGCGGGTTGATTTGCAGTCAAAATTTCCAAGCATCAATTATTCAATGGCGGCATTGGGTTTAATACCCCGTTCTGCTCCGATTGAAATTACATTGAGCGGAAGCAATTTAGATTTGGTGATGCAAAGCGGAAATGATTTAAAAGCAATTATTGAAAAAATTCCCGGTGCGGATAATGTTCGCTTGTCCATTGAAGAAGGTAGTCCCGAATACAAAATAATTCCCGACAAAGATAAAATGCAGCGATTAGGTTTAACAACGGCTTACGTTGGTTTAAATCTGAGAACAGCGCTAACAGGTAATGATGATGCAACCTTAACTGAGGAGGGAACAGAATACCCTGTGCGAATTTGGCTCAATGAATTTAGCCGACAAAATTTTGAAGATGTGCAGCAATTATCTATCATTAATCCTAGGGGTGTACCAATAGAAGTTTCACAATTTGCATCGGTTCAGCAAGACAATTCACCATCCTTATTGGAGCGTAAAGACCGCCAGCCCGCAGTTACACTCACAGCAGACGCATTAGGTAGACCCTCAGGAACTGTAGCAGACGATGTAGTAGCTAATCTAAAAGAAAATCCGCTACCAAATGGAATACAAATGACTTGGGGTAGCGACATCAAAAGGCAGAACGATAGTTTTGGGGCATTAGGCTCTGTATTACTCATTTCATTTTTACTAATTTACCTGATCATGGTAGCCCTTTACGACAATTTTATTTATCCGTTTGTAGTTTTATTTTCTATTCCGGTAGCAGTAATTGGGGCCTTTCTTGCATTGAATTTGTCGTTAAGCAATTTAAGTTTGTTTGCCCTTTTAGGGTTAATTATGCTGATGGGCTTGGTAACTAAAAACGCTATTCTGATTGTGGATTTTACCAATCAATTAAAAGCAGAAGGAAAGCACTTTAAAGAAGCTTTAATCATTGCAGGAAAAGGTCGTATGCGACCAATCCTAATGACAACCCTTTCAATGGTTTTTGGAATGTTACCCATTGCACTCGCAACAGGAACAGCAGCAGAATGGAAAAACGGTTTGGCTTGGGTAATTATTGGTGGACTGCTTTCATCTTTAATTTTGACTGTATTTTTAGTTCCTATGATTTATTATTTAGTTGACTCGGTGAAAGAAAAAATTGTCAAAAGAAATTAGAATCCTGCTTTTGCTCAAGGTGAACTGAATGAAAACATTGGTGTTTGCGCAAGCACTGTAGGCCCGGGAGCACTGCATCTGATCAACGGCTTATACAATGCCAAAAAAGAACGGTCGCCGGTATTGGCTATTACGGGACAAGTACCTGTAGAACACCTCGGAACCAATTATTTTCAAGAAGTAGATTTAAACAAGGTATTTGATGACATCTGCGAATATCAGGCCATCATCCGTTCTCCCGAAGAAGCCTCAAGAGTTATTTTGCGAGCTATGCGCATTGCCATTAACAATAAATGCGTTTGCAGAGTAGAGTTGCCTGCGGATATTGCTGAAATGAAAGCCGAAAACCATGATTTTGTACATACTGTTCACCGACAGATATTTTTGACCACAGCAGTAAAAATGTGGTTGGCTTGACCGGACTTATAGGAAATCCGTCAGGTTATAAGGCTGTGATGGATTGTGATCTTTTGATTATGTTGGGTACGGATTTTCCATATACAAAGTATTTGCCGGAAAAAACAAAAACCATTCAGGTGGATATTCGGCCGGAGAATATTGGCAACCGTACATCAGTTACATTGGGTATTCATAGCGATATCATAAATGTAGTTCGATATTTTAACGAGAAATGCATGCCTAAACGGAATGAGGCATTTGTCAAAAAACTAAATCGTGAATTTGTAGAATGGAAAGAACATAATTGTGAAACCTCAGATGGAGAAAAAGACTTTAGCATACTCCATCCTCAAATTGTGGCACGAGAAATTAGCGATATTGCTTCTGATGATACCATATTTGTGATTGATAATGGTACCTCGGCTATATGGTCCACCAATTTTATGAATTTCCATTCGGATCGCAGAATTATTGGCTCCTTTAATCATGGGTCTATGGCCGTAGGGTTACCTGCCGCAATTGGTGCGCAATTGCAATTTCAGGAACGGGAGGTCTGGGCACTTGTGGGTGATGGAGCTTTTAATATGGTTCTGCATGATTTTTCCACCGCTGTTGAATATGACCTTCCTATTAAGCTCGTGGTTATGAATAATAAAGAACTGAGTTTTGTGAAGCTGGAAATGGAAGAAGCCGGGCTGGCTCCAAACTATGATGCCCTGGGAGTCAAAAATTTTGATTTCGTGAACTTTGCCAAAAATATTGGTGGGGATGGAGAAGATGTTCGTGAAGTAAGAAACATCATTCCGGCTATAGAGAAAGCACAAAAATCTAAAAAACAGGAATGTGCAAGCACTGGCTTTGTTCAGTGAAATTAGGGGGCGTACACCAATATTGCCATTGAAAAAATTAAATTTTTGTTATCTGGAAAAAGTAAGTAATATTAGAAAAATTGTTTAAAAATAAAATTTTAAGGAACAAATTATGGTAACAAACAAAGAACGGAAAACAGGAAAAGAGTCCAACAATGATTATTCAAATCTGAAAACATTATTTCTGAATTGCACAATTAAACCGAGTCCTGAAGTTTCTCATACACGAGGTTTATGTGATGATGTAGCAAAGGTATATCAAGATATTATAATCCCGGACCGTCAGGGTACCCAACAATGCACAATCGAGCCCGACCTGAGCCAAATAACTCAGGATGAGGCTCTCACACCACCCGGGTGCGTCAAGCTTAGATAACTGTTTAACGTTCCATGAACGATTAAACTTATTGACCTATATTCACCATTCAAGGCACCCACATTGTAAAAGCGTAATGTGGGCTGATCGGCTAAATATGAGCTTTTTAGCTCCTAAGAAACTTTGGGGGGTAATTGGACAATAAATCGCTCCAAAATCCCGTACTACGCTTATACTTGGCCATTAAAGATAACTTTACCTATTGAATAATGAGTTCGATTCAATCAGACATAGATATTTCAAAAGCATACAAGAATTATTTATACGAACTTAAATCCTATTTATATCGCTTGACTTGTGACAAAGAAATTGCAAACGACATAGCACAGGACACATTTATAAAAGTCATTGAAAAACAAAACCAGTTTATTGGGAAATCAAGCATTAAAACCTGGATATTTTCAATAGCGACAAATCTTGCAATTGACTGGCTTAGAAAAAGAAAACGATGGTCTGAAACAGCACAAGATGAGGCAAAAGCACTGGCTCAATCTGACCCGACTTACAGAACTGCTTTTCTCGAAATTAGCCAAAATTCATCAAATGGGACATTTGATTTCAAAGAGCACATAAATTTTTGTTTTACTTGTGTTTCTAAAACATTAGTCATAGAACAACAAGTAACGCTTATTTTAAAAGACATTTACGAATTCAAAATAAGCGAAATTTCAAAAATATTGAGTTCTCCTAAAGGGACAATAAAGCATTGGTTATTCTCAGCTAGAAAAACTATGACTGAGATATTTGATAGGAGATGTGCTTTAGTAAATAAGGAAGGCGTTTGTTATCAATGCTCTGAATTGAATGGACTTTTTAATCCAAAACAGAGAAAGCTGGAAAATGTCTTCCCAATTGGAGACAAGGGAAAACTCTATGAATTAAGAGCTAAACTTGTAAAAGTAATCAATCCATTATGCTCAAATGGTTCAGAATTAGAGAATTCTATTATGCAGGTTTTAAGAAAAGCAATAATTGACAAATAATGGTTTCGACCGTTTTTGCCGCCTCATTCGTCTAAAATGTAAAAAGCAAAAACAGCATGAAAAATAAAGCAATCAAAATTGTCTATTCTGGCTTAATTGCAGGGTTTGTAAGCCAGGGGTTCTTAGGAGGGATTTTTATGAGTTCGCCAATTCAAAAAATCCTTTATAATCCAAATTGGCAGAGTAAACTATTTCTTGAAGTAACCCCAACGAGAGATCTATTTCCTTCCGTTGCAGGATTAGTGGTATTAAGTATGGCACATAGTTGGCTCTTTACCATTTTTCAAAAATCCATTCCAGGGAATACTTGGATTAAAAAAGGGTTATTTTGGGGTTTCACAATTTGGCTCATGTTTTGGGTATTTCAGGAGTGGTTTATTTACCACACATTACTTCAAGAGCCAATTTTATTGACATTGGTTGAACTGACGATTTTGCTACTGGGCAGTTTTATAGAAGGCCTGATCATTTCAAAATTTTTGTATGAAAAAGACAGGGCGGAATTTATTTAAAAACGGGATGGATTTGGAGGGAACGATTTTCATTGTGGAATCCAAATCAAACCTTTTAAAAGCCCTACACTAACCTAAAAAAAGTATGAAATGGCAAGGCAGAAGAAAAAGCGGCAATATTGAAGACCGAGGAGGCCAATCCTCAGGGGGTCGGAGGATTTTGGTGTCGGGGAAGGCATCAATCCCATGATGCTCCTGCCCTTGATCCGAATGCTATTCTCCAAAACCGGTTTGATCATGATCGCTTTGGTGGCACTGTTTTTCTAGTTTACAGGAACCAACTCCCTGACCAATTTACCGGAGGACAATCCAGTTCTCAGCTTACACCATATCAACCCACCGAAGAAGAAGAGGAAATGGCGGACCTCACAGCGGTGGTGCTTGCCGATACAGAGGATGTTCGCAAACAACGTATAGTAGGGAAAATTTCTATTCAGTCCTATCCTTTTCCAACTTTACCTACCCCCTATTGGATTTGGCTAATAGTCATAGATATTATCTATGGAAAAAAAATTTTTATACTCAATTATTTTGGTAAATTGCTTCTAGTTAAGGTAAGAACTTAAAATAATCAACCGTATTATGGAAAACAACAAAAATTCAGGAGCGA
>JBBDSB010000054.1:0-2034 GCA_040905205.1 Cyclobacteriaceae bacterium | reverse complement strand
TTCAATTATTTGGTCAGCATGTTTTTTCAACTCATTTTCCGGGGAATTGTAATCAAACCTGAGGGGTTTTAAAGTATCCTGCAGGAACACTATGACCATGGAAAACGATGTTGATGGTTCTGTTTTTTGGCCATTCCAATTGCAATGCTGTTTTTAGATCCTCCAAATAGGTATCAGGATTTACATGTATTGATTCAGAAATTTGAGTGCTAAAAAATGAACCAAACAAAATAGAGTAAGAGAATAACTTTCATTTTGTAATTTTTAACATGTTGAAAACATCATTTTCCAGACCTGATATGGTTCGGTCCACCGTATAAATCTGACCTAAGTTTAGCTGATTGGCCCACCATTGACCGATTTTAGTTTTTTATAACTCCACCACTTATAATTGTTAATTTATTGGTGCTTCCTTAATAGTAACCGGCCCCAGCAATCCAGAAGAAAGAGGTTTTTCAAACTTAAAAGATCGCATTGCTGATAGAGTGGTGAAAGTGTACCTTCCGGTTTTATATTCTTTCCCCCCCATCAGGCCATTCTCAAACTTCACAGTTCTGACATTTGCATCGGGTTCCTGTCGGTCTCCCAGCAAGCGGTTGATCCACCTATTGGCAACTTCTATTTCAAGTTCATTGTTTCCTTCCTGTAAAGCACTTGAAACGTCAATGCGCCAGGGCGCACACCAAACTACGCCAATATCTTTTCCATTTAGTTTTATTCTGGCAATATCATTTACAACACCGAGGTCAATGTAATATTTTGAGTTTTTACTTTCGATGTTGTTTATGTTGAATGACTTTTTGTAGGTAGCAATTCCTGAGTAATATTTAATTTCCCGCATTTCATGTGCTGTCCAGTCCTGCAATTTTTCAAACTTGATTTCTTCAGGTCCGCCCCATTTGGGATTGAACGACACATCCCAGGCCCCTTCTATTGTTTTAAGGGTGTTGAATGACTCAAAATTTGCATTGCCACTTTCTACTGTATTTTCAACTGCTTTATTAGTATTGAAAAGTATAAAGTAACTTTCGTAGGGAACAAATTCCAGGGGGATGGTTGTTAAACCATCAACTGTCTTATATTGATTTAATTTTTTTATACTTCCATCTACTCCCGACCATAATTCCGGTTCACCGGAAGCTCTGAAACCACAAGCCGTTTTTTGTGGTTTGTTTGTTCTGTTTGCAACAAAGTAAATATCTTTATCTGCTGTTTTTCGATGGCCAAAACGTATGCTGTTGTTCTCCGATTTAAAATCTTCAGGAATATCTGATTCGGCCAATAATTCAATGGTGTTTTTGTAAGAAGGATATAATTCATCAGCAGATAAATTATGCAATTTGTCACCCTGGTAAATCGTGCCCGCTCCAAATTTCCTTTCGCTTATTTCATTGGGTGACTGAAGTGTGCCCCAAAGCTTTACAGCAAGTTTTCTAACCTGTGCATCGGAGTCTGGATAATTTACCAGGCTTGGGGATTTTACGGGAGGTATTCCGATTATCTTTGCTCCCTGTTCTACTAACGAAATTATTTTTTCTAGTAATTCTGGGGTCATGGTTTCTAATTTTGGCAATACCATAATTTCGTAGGATGAAGCACCCGGAAAAACAATTTTCCCGTTTTCAACACTTGCCCGTTCCATCAGCATTTTTGGAGAACAGTCATCAAAACCATATCCTTTTTTATCGGGGATCATCTCGTTATCTTCAAGCGCATCGGCCGGTGGTGTAAAAATCATGGGCGCTCCTTCCGAAGTCAGGTACAAAATATCGGCAACACCTTGCCCCTGCTGCATCATGTGCGAACTACGGCTAATGTATTGGTGATAGGCATTAACCATTGGCCACCAGGTTTGTCCACGATCCCAATGCACGCCATATTGTCCCATTGTCATTCCCGGACGGTGTTCTTCGCCCAAAGGTTTGTGTGCAAATGTGTGATAAACAAAACGGTTAATTCCATGTGCCAATGCCCAGTCGCTCTGGCTCTTCATAGCCCACGGATAAAGCTGCCATGCTTGGTTATTGTTTGAAG
>JBBDSB010000053.1:0-2049 GCA_040905205.1 Cyclobacteriaceae bacterium | reverse complement strand
CTTTGCGGGATTATGGGGTGGAGGTGCTTGAAATCCCCTCCTCTGAACTTTCCCGAGGCCTTGGAGGTCCAAGGTGCATGAGCATGCCTATTAGCAGAAGTAAGGTTTGATTGTTTAATGTATAATTGTTTAACTGTTTAAACCACGAATTATCAACACCTATAGTTCTCAAAACAATAAAGCAGGCTTCTCGTTTAATTATAGGATAAAACAAATAAAAAATTATGTCAAGCCCAGAACACAAACAATTGATTTGGAAACTTATCAAAGATATCAAAATAGGGATGCTCGTCACGCATGAAACAAAAGACGGGGATAGTATGAGGGCTCGCCCCATGAGCCTGGTACAGGATGCTTATGATGGTACTTTGTTCTTTTATAGCTCGAAAAGCGATGCCAAGGCCTTTGAAATTGAGCAGGACAGGGATGTCTGCATTACATTCAGTAATCCGAAGGATAATGTTTACGTATCTCTTACGGGTAAAGCTAAGATTTCCGAAGATCGGGAATTAATTGATAAATATTGGAACCCCTGGGTGGCTGCCTGGTTTGAAAACGGCAAAGATGACCCTGACCTGGCCATGTTAAAAGTGAAAATTAACAAAGGAGAACACTGGGATTCGAATAACAATAAGTTGATTCAGCTCTTTGAGATCGCCAAAGCCAACGTGGTAGCATCTTCTACCCCGAAACTAGGTGAAAATGAAAAATTCGGCGGGAAATAAGATTGGATTTTTTGGATTCGAATAAAAACCTTAGAATATTGTTTCTGAGGTTTTTTTAATATCTACGAAGGCTTTCATTTCAATAAACAAGGGATGGCAGGAAGAATACAGGATATAACTACAATTTTATTTTGTATATTTGGTTAAATAATCAACAAGGATTTGGATAAGGACCGACTAATAAAGTACTGGATTGAAGGTTCCGATGATGATTTTGAAACTATGATGGCGATGTTTTATTCAAAAAAATACAGCTGGTCATTATTTGTAGGTCATTTAATGATTGAAAAGTTGCTAAAAGCCTACTATGTGAAGGTAATTTCGGATTATCCACCTTTTATTCATAACTTATTAAGATTGGCTGAAAAGTCTGAAATGGATCTTACGGATGAAATCAAAGAACAACTTGTTACAATTACCGCATTTAATATTAATGCCAGATACGATGATTATAAAATGAGTTTTAAAAATCAGTGTACCCCTGATTTTACTTCTGAGTGGATTGATAAATTAGCTAATCTAAGAATATGGATAAAAAAGACGCTCGTTTGATCGCCAGCTATCTTGAATTAATAAAGGAGACGTATGCCGGTATTGAAGGTGCTTACTTATTTGGCTCCTATGCCAAGGGAAACGCAAGTGAAGATAGTGATATTGATTTAGCTCTGATTTTTAACGAGTTAGATGATTCTAGGCGTTTCGATACCCAAGTCCAACTGATGCTAATGGCGGCAAAAATTGATTCCAGGATTGAGCCACATCCGATTTCAAGAGAAGATTTCAATTCAGGAAATCCTTTTATTATTCAAATTAAAAAAACCGGTATTGATATTACTTCAATAGCCAAAAAATCACCATTTTCTGGCGGATGATATAGAAAAGGTATGTGAAGGCCCGAGGAATAATAAAGAAACGTTTTTTACAATTTTTTCAATAAAAAATCCACTAAATTGTTCTTAGATTTTTTAATTAAGATGAAAACCATTGTGTTAAAAAACGATATTTTTAAAGGGCTGCCAGTGATCTGCCTGGATTTTCCATATGATTTTGGCTTAAAGGAATTGGTAAAATCCTATCCGGAGTGCCAGTGGTCGAGGAAGAACCCAGTCTAGTGGGTGCCGTTCCGGGTTGCGCAATTGGACGTGTTGATCCGGTTTTATAAAAAAGGTATGGACGGATAACTTAATACCAATGTGAGGCGTATATGCGGCATTCAGGAATGATGTCCAAAAAAAGTGGAAATTTGACCAAACCGGCAAGGTATTCCACGCTAATCAAAGCTTTTGTTTAACCAGATCCAGGATTTTCTGTGGCAATTCGGTAG
>JBBDSB010000052.1:11142-12538 GCA_040905205.1 Cyclobacteriaceae bacterium | reverse complement strand
TCCAAAAATGTCTTCCCACCAATCTTCCCAAATAAAAAGAGTGACCACCCATATCCTTCAGGAAATGAAGAAGAGGAATGAAAAAATTTCCATGCTCACCGCCTATGATTTTTCGATGGCGGGCATCGTGGATGGAGCTGGCATTGACATGATTTTGGTGGGAGATTCTGCCTCCAACGTGATGGCAGGCCATGAAACCACCCTTCCCATCACTTTGGATCAAATGATTTACCATGCCACGGCCGTGGTGCGCGCAGTGGAAAGAGCGCTGGTGGTGGTGGACATCCCTTTTGGTTCTTACCAGGGTAATAGTTCAGAAGCCTTGAGGTCTGCTATCCGGATCATGAAAGAATCTGGAGCCCATGCCATCAAAGTAGAAGGTGGTGCAGAGATCAGAGAATCGGTCATCCGCATCCTAAGCGCCGGGGTGCCGGTAATGGGGCACCTGGGTTTGACCCCACAATCCATTTATAAATTCGGAACCTATACGGTCCGGGCAAAAGATAAGGATGAGGCAGAAAAACTATTGGAAGATGCAAAGATCCTGGAAGACTGTGGCTGCTTTGCTTTGGTTTTGGAGAAAATTCCTGCCAAGTTGGCCAAAAAAGTGGCTGAAACAGTCGATATACCGGTGATTGGAATAGGTGCTGGACCTGATGTAGATGGGCAGGTGTTGGTATTGCACGATATGCTGGGCATCACCCAGGAATTTCAGCCCCGATTCCTGAGACAGTATGCAGACATCCGTACCACCATGCACCAGGCAGTCGCCAATTACATCAAAGACGTTAAATCAAGGGACTTTCCCAATGAGAAGGAGAGTTATTGACTTTCCAGAAATGCCAATAAGTCTTTCAGGTCCTGATTGCTCAGCCGATGCTCTAAACCAGAAGGCATCAGTGAGTTTTCTGATAGGCCATAATCCGCAATGTCATCCTTTTTAACATTAATATAACCTTCTGCCTGTGTATATAGCTTGATATCATTATAGCCCACATCTATTTGACGGCCATCATACCTGGTACCATCTTTCATTTCATGTCAAAGCCAACTTCCTGATTTCGGGATCGGGATCTTCTAAAAATTGCCCGGCCAATGCCCCTTCCTTTCGGTGTCCTTGATGTCTATATGGAGGATTTTTTCGTGGATACCAACAGTTAAATTCTACATTTTTAAAAGGAAGTTGGGGAATGATCTCAAAGGCTTTTTCAAAATTTTGGTCCCCAAAACCATCACAGGTAATGGTGGCGATGGCGAGGGCTACAGTTTGGGATTTGGCTTTTAACCGCAGTGAATTTCCGGATGATGCAGTCGGAAGGGCTGCCAGTCCGGCAATGCCCAAACCTGTTTTTTTAAGGAATTGGCGCCTTTTATAATTTTGTTTGGGAATTTCTGG
>JBBDSB010000052.1:0-11042 GCA_040905205.1 Cyclobacteriaceae bacterium | reverse complement strand
ATGATAAATTATTTGGATCACCATGAAAATTAATTTTAAGGTATATAGTAATATGTTTTCTGGTTAAAAATAATTTAAAACCAGAAAATAATTTTTATAATATAAATCAATCTTTTTAAAACATTATATATTTTAAAATTCAATCTTGATGTATCTGGCAAAATATTGAATGTAATTTGCAAAAATTAATATTTGTAATTATTTTCATTGAATTATTATTGATGATCAATCATCAATTTTTCTCAGTTGTTAAATTAAATAACGATGAAAATTATTTTGATATTAATTTTAATTCAATTCCATTTTGTCAGTAATCTTTATTCCAAAAACTGGCGTGTAAATAATTCTCCGGGAATAAGTGCTGATTTTACCACCCTTCAGGCAGCCCATGATGGGGCAACTGAGGGTGATTCCATCTATGTGGAAGGTTCCCTGACCAACTACGATAACAATGGGACTGTAACCATCTCAAAAAAATTAAACATTATTGGTCCCGGATATTTTTTGGGCCAGAACCCATTTACTCAGGCGAATAAAATGGAGGCTAAATTTAATTATTTAAATTTTACCACAGGCTCCGAAGGAAGCTCAGTGATGGGACTGACGGTAAGAACGATTGATGTGAATATACCGGATGTTGTTGTAAGAAGAAATCATATTAACACGCTTCGTCTTCGCTCAGAGAGTTTTTTAGTTTCACAGAATTTTATTACCTGGACATTGTCAGGGACGAATTGTAGCGGGATTGTTACCAATAATATTATTCGTTATACGACCATTAACTCCAATAGCTCGGTTTCCATATTTAACAACCTTTTCCATTATACAGGTAGTAATTCTTTAGATGTTCACAACTCTGAGGTTAGAAACAATATTATCTATGGTTATACCGAAAACAATTTGTTCGCTGGCGGAAGAAATAACACCGTTACCAACAATATTTTTCGCCAAACCGGGACGGATTCCGATGGCAATCAGTTTGGACAAGAGGTATCTTCCATCATACTTAACGAGGGAAGTGAAGATGGAAAATACCTGTTAACCGAAAATTCTGTCGCTAAAGGTTCCGGCCTTAACGGGGTGGATTGCGGTCCTTTTGGTGGGGATAGCCCATATGAATTGTCAGGAATTCCTCCGGGTCCGAGTATATACGAGGTGAACGCACCAGCTACCGCATCAAGAGCAGAGGGGTTACCCGTAAGCATTAAAATTTACTCTCATCCTTAAAGGCCATCTTCAGCCGTCCCTATGCGTTTTTTTTGGCTATGTTTTTCAATGGGCATTTTGCCCAGCCTCCTTTTTGCCCAAAGAGAGCAAAGGCTGGAATATTTTTTTGATGTGGACCAAGGGTATGGTCAAGGTACCTTTATTCCCTCATCCCATGATGACTCAGAAGTGACATTTAACCTGCCGTTGGAGAATTTAGATTTTGGGGTTCATACCCTTTATTTAAGGGTTCAGGATACCTCTGGGGTGTGGAGTAGTACCTACAACAAAAGGGTTTGGATTGATAGAATCCAATTACAAGGTTCCATCAATAGCGTAGAATATTTCATCGATAGCGACCCTGGTTTCGGATTGGGAAAGGTCATTGATTTAGCCAACGACACAACGGCAACTTTCATGGTTGACCTATCGGGGATGGGAGCTGGATTACACAAATTGTATTTGCGCACTTTGGCAGACAACGGCATTTGGAGTACTACCTATTCAAGAAGTTTTCTGATCGATCAGTTGCTTATTAGAGGGGCTCAAAATGTTGTAAAGGCTGAATATTTTTTGAACACCGATCCCGGTTTTGGTCGCGCTAACCCCATCGCTTTGCCTGTTGATTTAGATGGGGAGGTGATGTTTAACGTTTCTCTGGAGGATGCGACTCCGGGCTTCAACAATGTATACATTCGGGCAATGACAGCCGACGGAGTCTGGAGCACCACCCAACAGCTTACCGTAATGGTTGAGCAAGGTGGGCAGATTGCTTCAGAAGTTGACCTGGTTGAGTACTTTATAGATGCGGACCCCGGTTATGGAAACGGAATAAGCGTTCCATTTTCCGCTTCATCCTTCTTGGACTTATCCTTTAAAGCCGAACTTCACGATCATGAGCCAGGATTTCATCAGCTCTTTATTCGGGCAAGAGATAAAAATAATAACTGGAGTTCGGTTTCAAACAGGCAGTTTTACATCGCACCATTGCTGCCATTGGCACAAGATATTATCTCTTTGGAGTATTTTGTAGATGATGATCCCGGATACGGACAAGGAACCCAGGTACCTTTGTTGTCTGGTAATGACGGGGAAGTGAGCTTTGTCGCCGATCTAACTGCGCTGGATTCGGGTTCCCACACCTTATATATCCGTGCAAAAGATGCTTTAGGCAGGTGGAGCAATGTATCCTTATCCACATTTGACTTTGGAAAAAGGCTTGAGTTAACAGGGTTTAGTCCAACTGCAGGAGTACCCGGTAGTTCGTTAACCATCAATGGATTCAATTTCAGCCCTATTCCTGAGGTAAATCTCGTTAAATTCAACAATGTAACTGTCCCGGTTTCCAATGCATCCGCAACCAGCTTGGAAGTGGAAGTGCCTTCGGGTTATTTTGGGCCAGTGAATATTACGGTAACGGTAAATGAAATTTCGGTAACTGCGCCGGAGAAATTCCAGATTGTCCCGAACCAACCTATCATTACCTCCATCGAACCGCCAACCGCAGTGGTAGGAGAAATTGTTACCATCAATGGGGACCATTTTGGACTTAACCCTGCAAATATCCGTGTCACCCTTGGAAATAAACAGGCAGAAATAGTGGGAACCGATGGTCAAAGCCTTCAATTTAAAGTTCCAGACGGAATTGGAGGCGTTTTGGAGCTAAATGTTGCGGTATCCAATGTCTCTGCTGAGCAAACGTTCAGTTTTACAGTAGCCGCCCCTGCTTCCAATAGGCCTCCCCAAATCACCACTTCACCAGTGCTTATTTCCTGCCTGGGCGTGGATGTGTTAGTACTGGCGGATATTTTTGACCAGACAAACAGGGTGCAGCAGGCCATCCTTTTTTACCGCGAGATCGGTTCAGAAATTTGGTCAGAGACCAGATTACAACGAACCACGGGAAATACCTACAGGGCAATGATTCCTGCGGAGTATATTACAGAAACAGGAACTGAATATTACATTGAGGCTTTGGATGATTATCAGGTCAGTAGTTCCACTGAAGTAACCAGCATCATAAAGGTGGATGAGCCACTGTTATCACGGCCGGCAACCAATTTGACACCCGAAAATGGGATGGTAAATTTGGATATTCCATTGCGGTTTACCTGGATGGGGTCTCCCGAGGCGGTCAGTTATGATTTTTATTTTTGGCCCAGTAACGAAGCTAAACCAGCCAATCCAACAGCAACCAATCTCAGCGAGATGGTTTATATTTTCAACAATCGAAATATCCAATTTGGACAGCCTTATTCCTGGCAGGTAATCAGCAAAGATGCCTGCACAAGTCTTCCCAGTGAGATTCAGGAAATCACGTTCAGAAATTTACCGGATCTGGTTGTTAAAAGTGTCACACTTCCCAGCTCGGCACTTTCCGAGGATGTTATAGAGGTACAATGGGAAATAGAGAATATTGGAGAAGGGGGTACAGGGAACAGCACTTGGTTTGATGGACTTTACCTCTCGCAAGAGCCGGTGTTTGATTTGACATCAGCTGTTTTTGTAAAAGGTATCGTCAGGGTAAAGGCATTGGATTCAGGGGAGGCTTACAGTCATTCCACAACCATTAAGCTGCCCAGGGGAATTGCCGGAGAATTCTATGTTTTTGTTTTCTCAGACCGGGGAAACCGCCTGCTGGAGCAGGATAACAATAACAACCAGGGTTTCAATGTGACTCCCCTACAGGTGACCATGCGTCCCACTCCGGATCTGGCCATCGGCCCAATTGTAGTTTCACCCCGGAATACTTTCTCGGAACAAAAAATAGCACTTCAGTGGAAAGTAGAAAATGTGGGTACGGCAAAAACAGAATCCGGATTTTGGATGGATGAAATCTATTTATCCCATGAAAAGGAATTCATTCCCAACCAGGCACAAATGCTTAAAGGGCTTATTGTCCGTGAAACATTGGAGCCAGGTGAAAGTTACACCAAAACAGACTCCATTACCCTGCCCAGAGGAATTGATGGCAAATATTTCATACATATTCATACCAACAGCCGTGAACATGTTTTTGAACCCCAGTTCAACAATATTTCCAGAAGTGACAGTTTGGATGTGAGACTTCTTCCTCCTCCGGATTTGATTGTAAGTAAAATAGAGGTTCGGGAAACAGCCTCCAACAATGAATCCATTTCTGTTTACTGGGAAGTAGAAAACCAAGGTCCTGGGGCCATAGAAGAAAGTACTTGGTCGGACAGGTTGTATTTATCCCAGTCCCCGGATGGAATTACCGACTTGATTTCTTTGGGGGATTTCCCTTACCGAGGAAATTTGGAACCCGGAGCTAAATACCAACAGCAGGGTAGTATTGTGATTCCCTCATCGATCAAAGGGCCCCACTATCTGGTGGTGCAGACAGATGCAACCAATCAGGTGTATGAATACATTTATGAAGACAACAACACAGGTGTAAGCACAGATCCCCTACAGGTTTTGGTGCCTGACCTGGCCATCACAGGAATCAATGCTCCGACTAATGGCTTATCAGGGCAGTTATTATCTGTCAGTTGGACGGTTGGGAATGTCGGTGAAGGAGCGGTGGTCAATAGGAGATGGCAGGAGGCTATTTACCTTTCCCGCACCCGGGAATTGACTTTTGATGCCATACCCTTGGGAAGCCTGGATGTTCAAAATTCCATGATTTCCGGAGCTTCAATCATCCGGTCTTATGAATCCAAGTTGCCTGATGGTTTGGAAGGCACTTTTTATGTGATCGTTGTGATTGACCCTTCCAACCAAGTATTTGAGGATGGAAGGGAATCCAACAACACACTTTCGATCGCACAGCCGATTGAGATTGAACGCTCCCCTTGGGTTGATTTGGTGGTGACAGGAGTGGAAGTTCCGGGTTTTTCCCTTGCGGGAATGCCCATAGAGGTGAACTATGCGGTTCAAAACCAGGGGGATAAAAATGCAGAGGGAACAGTATGGACAGATCGCCTATACATATCATTGGATTCGGTTTGGAATCCAAACGAAGCCCATTTCCTAACGGAAATCAATAGATCCCAGGGACTGGCAGTAGATGGTGAATATAGTGTGCAAACCCAGGTGGCCATTCCCCTTCTTTCCAGATTTGGACGGGATATTCACGATGCCAACGGGTATGTTTATGTGTTTACAGATGCCCAAAATGTCGTTTACGAATATACCGAAAAAGAGAATAACACAGGCAAAAGCGAGGCCATTTTCCTCACCAATCCTCCTCCTGTTAATTTAAGGATGGACAAGGTAGGAGCCAACAAACACAGCCTGAAATCCGGGGAATCCTTAACGGTGAACTGGTCAGTAAGCAATACAGGCAATACAACTTCTATATGGAATTCAGGGCCATGGTTTGACGGTGTTTTCCTGTCCACAGATTCGATCTGGGATGCAACCGATATTTATGTGGCACAGCAAATGATCAATGAACCAGTGGCGGAAGGAGCGAACTACCAAAACAGTTTAAACTTCAGGTTGCCCCATGGGGTGTTTGGTGAGTTCTATTTATTGGTGGTGGCGGATTATCGCAACATGAACGACGATGCCCATTTAACGGATAATGTTAAGCACCTTCAGGTGCTTAACGAACAGGGAGAGCCTGTCAGCCAGCTTCCACTTACCATTGATTTGTCCCCCTCCCCGGATTTGGTGGCCGAAAAATTGGATGTACCGATCCTTGCTGTTTCCGGTCAACCTGTTTCTGTGCATTGGGAAGTCTCCAATCAGGGCGACACGGTAACCACCGCCAATTCATGGTCTGATCGGCTTTACCTTTCCACCAACTTCCTCATCGACGGCGTTGATCCGATGATCGGTTCTCAAGTACAGGAAAGGATTTTGGGGGTAGGGGAAATTTACCAGGACAGCCTTCAGCTTATGATTCCTCCGGATGCAGAGGGCAATTATGTGATCCTGCTAAGGTCCGATGATACCCATACCATGTATGAACACAAGGGGAAAGCCAACAATGTAGCCTTTAGGCAGATTCTGGTCAGCAAGGCAGACCCTTCCGATTTGATCATCCAGACCATTGACAGTCCGGATACTCTTGTGGCCGGAGATCCGGTAACCGTTTCCTACCAGTTACAAAATATTGGAGAAAACATGGCCAATGGCCTGACCAGCGAAGCGGTTTATTTTTCCTTGGACAGCTTATTGGATGTGACGGATATCCGGCTTGGGGTAGTCGATGGAAATATACAGCTAGGGCCTATGGCCGAAACGACCAGAACGCTTACTTCATTCGCCAATAACCTGAGCCCGGGCTCCTATCATGTATTGGTACAGGCCGACATTAAAAACAACATTAACGAAACGAACAAAGAGAACAACCTTAGTCAACGTCTCGGTAGGATAGAGGTAGTGGTGCCTCAATTGATTTTAGGCGTAGAAAGGGTGGATTCCCTTGCCAATGGACTGAGGAAATATTACAGGATCCACGTTCCTGATTCATTGGAAAAGGAAACCCTATTGGTAGAATTAAGGGGCTCGGAAGAAGCAGTAAATACGATGTACCTGAAGTATGGGGATGTACCTGGACCTGTGAACTATGACCTGAAATTTGGGAACCCCTTATCCGGAAATCAGGAAATTGTAGTGGAAGAAATGGTTCCGGGTGACTATTATGTCCTTGTTACCGGACAGGACAAACTGGCTTCAAGCCAAACCATTGGCATCAAGGCAAGTATCGTGCCTTTTGAGTTGAGAACAGTGGATGCATCTATAGGAGGAAACTCAGGTATGGTCACTGTAAAACTGGAGGGGGGAAAATTTACCAGCGACATGGTGGTCAGCCTGGAGAGGAGTAACGGTGAGCCGATAAAAGCAGCCCGTATGGAGTGGAAAAATTCCATACTTGCTTTTGCGACCTTTGACCTGAACGGTGTGCCAGTAGGGCTTTACGATGTCAAACTTACCAAACCCGACGGAAACACGGCGGTCATGCAAAATGGATTTGAGGTGGTCCCTGGTATCATCAAGGGCTTGACCGTAAGGGCAGGTCTGGATAATGGTTCCGGCGGTCAATCGGTCACCAAAGCCTTTGTCTGCTGTGACCGGGAGCTGGATTTTGATGGGGTGACGGCCATTGGCGATTATTTGCCGGCCAATACCCGACCCAACCGCCTGGTGTCCATGACCTTCTACATAGAAAACAACAGCAATGTGGACATCCCGGTACTTAACAGGTACCTAATAAGTATGGATGGAGCCCCCTTGGGATATACTGTTGCTGAGTTGGAAGAAAATAAACAAGAGGTGTTCCTGGAATTCAAAGAGCCAGATGGACCGGAACATATCCTACGCCCAGGATCCAGAAGTGAAATTACGGTTTACAGTCGGGCTGTTTTACCCCTGCGGTTTCAAATGATTGAATGATAGTAAGCCATGCCGAACATGAAACATATATTGATTCTTTGCCTCTGCCTGTTCACCCTGGGCTTGCCATCCATGGGGCAAAATATCACCAAACCCAATATCATTGGGCCAATGGGACTGGAGGTGAACAGCTACAGCGGAAGCCTGTTCTATACCCGGACTGACCTGCTCATGCCGGGCAGGGGGCTGTCCCTGGATTTCACTTTTTCTTATAGCAACAATTACCGAAGAGCTGATTTTGGTTTTGGCTTAGGCTTTACCATGCCCTATAACATGCATTATTACCAGGACAGCATCTTTACTGTGGTCGTTAGGACGGATGGACGTAAGGATAAATACCTCTCATCTGACGGGCAAACCTATACTCCTCCTACCGGTTACTTTGACCGGTTGGAGCAATACGAATCAGAAAAATTCCGCCTGGTCACCAAAGAGGGTACGACCTATGAATTTGCGGAGCCATCCCATAAAAAGCTGACGGGAATCAAGGACCGGTACGGCAATACCATCCAAATCAGCTACACCGATTCTTTTCCCAGCAGCATTGCCGATGCCTCGGGAAGAGCCATTTCCTTAAAGTGGACCAATGGACACCTTACGGAATTGACCGATGCCAACGAATCGCCTTCCCGAAGTGTTTCCTATTCCTACGACAATGAAGGAAACCTGATTCAGGTGACTGATTTTGAAGGCAACGCCACCCGGTACAGGTACGATGCCCCGGGCAATTTAATTGATGTGATAGACCCCAAAGGAAATGTTTATAACATCATTTACAACAAAAACAGGGCAGTGGAAAAGCTCTGTTCCCCGGTTGCCACCCAGACCCTGGTTTATAATACGGAACGATTAACGACCTACCTGGTGGAGGAAGGAATCTCCGGAAAACAAACCACGGCCTATCAATTTGACGATAAGGGCAGGGTGGTGAAAAAGACCGGGAATTGCTGTGGTTTTAACCTGACGTATGTCTACGATGAAGACAACAACATCGCCCGGATGACCGATGCCAATGGCAGCGAATATACCTATACCTATGACAATCGGGGAAACCAACTGAGTGAAACCGACCCGCTGGGAAATACCAGCCGGTCCACCTATGAGGAAACCTTTAACCAGGTCACCTCCATTACCGATAAAAACGGTAACCGGACCAGTTACGAATACGACGAAAAGGGAAATGTAAGGACCATCACCAATGCCCTTCAGGTTTCGGAATCATTTACCTACAACGAATTTGGCTATCCCAGTTCCTATACCGATGGAAGGGGCAATGTGGCCCGATTTGCCTACGATGCCCACGGTAACCTGACGGAATCGACCGATCAGGAAGGGGGCATTACGACCTGGATCTATAATGCGAGGAGCCAATTGGTATCCTCCACGGATCCGGAGGGGAATACCACCAGCTATTCGTACGACAAGATGGGAAGGATCCTAATCCGTAAAGATGCCAAAGCCCATGAGCAACAGTTTGGTTACGATGCCAATGGCAACCTGGAATGGTCAATAGACGCAAACGGCAACCGTACCACATTTGGCTATGATGTGGTGAACCGGCTGGTCAGCATTACGGACGCTTTGGGCGGAAAAACCACTTACGGGTATGACGGTCAGAACAACCGGGTGGCGGAGACCGATCCCAACGGCAATTCCACTTCCATGCTTTACGACAACCTCAACCGGGTAAGTTCGGTGACCAATGCTGCGGGAGAGGTGACGACTTTTGAATATGATGGCAACGGGAATCTGCTAAGCACGGGATTGCCGGGAGGTAACGTACTTCTCCATACCTATGATGCCATCAATCGGTTGCTGTCCACTGACGATGGACTGGGCAGTATCGCTTTTTACGAATATGACAATGTGGGCAATTTACTAAGTGAAACGGATGCCAACGGGAATACCTCCAAATATACCTACGATGCCACTTACCGCCTGAAATCGGAAACAGACCCGCTGGGCAATACGACAGCCTATGAATATGACGAAAACGACAACCAGGTCAGTATCCGGGATGCGATGGGCAACACCACCGCATTTGAATACGACAGGCTGGACCGGCTGGTCAAAACCACTGATGCCCTGGGGAATGTCACCGCTTCCGAATACGATCAAAATGGCAACCTGACCCAACTTATAGATGCCAACAAGAATGCTACGGAGTACAGTTACGATGTCCTAGGCAGGCTGATCAGCGAGAAATTTGCGGATAACAGCACGGTGGAGATGGAGTATGATGCCGTCGGAAATTTGGTGTCCAAAAAAGACGGCAAGGGTCAAGTCACTGCCTACAGCTACGATGAGCTTAACCGCTTGACCAAACGGGATTACCCCAACTCTTCTGATGATGAATTTGCCTTTGATGCCGGGGGTCGGCTGATCAGGGCCAGCAATGCCCACGCACAACTGGCATTTTCCTACGACCGGGCCGATCGGCTGATCAGTGAGGAGTTGAACGGGAAAACCACCGCTTACCGCTACGATACCCAAAACCGCATCCGTCAGGTCATTTATCCATCCGGCAGGCAGATCACCGAACAGCGGGATATCCGGGAGCGGATCCAGGGCATCAGTGAGGGCAGCAGCTCCATCGCCCAGATGGAATATGACCTGGCCAATCGAAAAACTGCCCAACGATATGGCAACGGCACCCTGGCCGCATTCCAGTATGATAACAACAATCAGATAACGGCCATCACCCAGCAGCCCAACGGGTTTCTGGACTACAGGTATACCTACGATAAGATCGGGAATCGGCTGACTGAGGAGAAGCGGCAAAACCCACGGTTGTCCCAGGCCTATAATTATGATGCGGTATATAGGCTGGTGAAATCAGAAACGGGTCAGTTGGCCAATCAAAGCACCGCCAGTCCTACCCGAAGTGAAAACTTCGACCTGGATGCGGTAGGTAACCGAAGATCATGGGAGGTAAATGGCAGTTCCACGAGCTATCAGACCAATAACCTGAATGCCTACAGCCAAGCTGGAAGCACGCCCTGGCAATATGACGGCAACGGCAATCTGACGAATAAAGGCACTTTTTCCTTTGCCTACGATGACCGGAACAAGCTGGAATCGGTCAATGGAGGGGATTTGGCAAGTTACCAGTATGATCCCCTAGGGAGAAGAATTCAAAAAGCCATAGGAAAGGTAGTGACCGAGTATTATTACGATGGGCAAAGGGTCATTGAGGAACATACCTCTGGTGCGATCAGCAGCTATGTCTATGGCATTTGGATAGATGATGTGCTGCGGATGGATAAGTCCGGGGATATATATTACTTCCATAAAAATGCCCTGGGTTCTGTAACGGCCATCTCCAATAGAGTGGGTCAGGTGGTGGAATATTATGAATACGATCCTTTCGGGGAGGTGACCTTTTTGGATGCCGCCTTTGAGGAGATCGCCGAATCTTCGGTAGGCAATCCCTACCTGTTTACCGGAAGAAGATGGGACAAGGAAATAGG
>JBBDSB010000051.1:0-2069 GCA_040905205.1 Cyclobacteriaceae bacterium | reverse complement strand
AAAAATCAATGCCAGATACCTGGAAGTAATCGTAGGTCTGGGCCTGAATTTTTCCGTATCATTGGCAGTAGCCAAAATGGCCACCTCACTCCATTTATAGGCAACGTTTTCCGGGGCTCTCGCCTCATCTCCATTATTGCTTTGCCTTTGATGGCAACCGAGGGAAAGTAAAAATACCGCGAGGGTAATGATGGAATACTTCATTGTAATATGACTTCTGTTTTTATTAATTTGCTGATGACCAAATCAGCGGAGCTTTCGGGAAGTTTGCAGGAATTGTTCTGACAAACATAAATATAAGATTTCCCTGTTAGAAACCTGTCCTTGAATAGGGGCAGGTTACTTTCGCTTTTGCTTCCCACAATCAATGTATTGGGCAAATGGGCGCTGTTCAAGGTGCTCATCATGGGACCGGCATTTTCACCCACCACTGCTATTTCATAAAAGGTATGGGTAGTCTGCATGAGCACAGCACTCCACCTTCCATAGCTGGGTGGATCTTCGGCCATTATAGGCAACATGGTGGAAACCATTTCTTTTGATTTTTTTAGCAGGTCAGGATCATAAAACACATGTCCTAATAAAAAGAGATTGTCTGCCATCACGGCATTGGGAGAGGGCAATACCCCATCATGTGTACGGATGATTTTTGAAATCAAATCTTCGTTTTCATTGTAATGAAACATCCCCGACTGCTCATCATCAAAAAGAGAAAATGCTTTATGATGCAAGGTTTTAGCCTGGTCAAGGTAGGCAACATTCATGGTCACACTGTATAATCGGATCAAAGCATTAACCAGAAACGCATAATCTTCCAAAAAGCCATCGACTTTCCTCCCTCCTTCTTTAAATGAGTGAATCAATTTATTGTCCTTAAGAATGTTACCCTGAATAAAAACAAAAATATCTTCTGCCTTCCTTAAATATTCTGGGTTATCAAAAGCGGTGAAAGCTTCCAAATAGCCATTGATAAGCAAGGCATTCCAGGAGGTGATGATTTTATCATCCTTACTGGGCATAGGCCTTTTCTGTCTAGCGGTCAAAAGTATTTCCTTCCATCTGCTTTTCAACTGGTCCAAATCAGCGAAAGTTAGGGCATGTTTCTCCAAAAACAGTTTATCGGAAGTTTTTCTGAACAATACATGGTTTTCATTTTCCCAAATTCGGGAGGAGTCCAAGTCATAATAGGATGCAAATAATTTGAAATCAGAACCTAAGCTATTCTCCAATTCTTCCTTCTTCCAAACATAATATTTCCCTTCTTCCCCTTCACTGTCCGCATCCATCGCGGCATAATATCCCCCATCCGCATTTATCATCTCTCTTTCCAAAAAATCAATGGTTTCCATCACTACCTCCTTATAAAGTGGTTCATCAAAGACCTTATAGGCCTTAGAGTATAAACCAATTAACTGCGCATTGTCATAAAGCATTTTTTCAAAATGGGGAAAACTCCAGGATTCCTCTGTGCTGTATCGGAAAAAGCCACCTCCGATCTGATCGTATACCCCACCCATGGCCATTTTATCCAAGGTATTTTTTACCTGGCGGAGTGCCGATTCATCTCCATTCAAAACGCCATAATCCATTAAAAAATCAAGGTTTCCCGGCATCATGAATTTTTGCGCTCCCTTTTCTCCTCCCCATTTTTTGTCCCAATAAGGCTTCCATTTTTCTACCTGAGAATGCAGAGCCGACTCCGTAAGTTCTCCAAAATCAACTTTTGGAACAATCTGATTAACTTCCTGGATCCCTTCAGCCACCATATCGGCATATTCATTCGCTTTTATGGGATCATTTCTGTAAAAATCCCTCACCTGAGTCAAAATTTGAGCCCATTCGTCCTTTGTATGGTAAGTTCCGGCATAAATGGGCTTTCCATTGGGTAATGTGATTACATTTAGTGGCCATCCCCCATTTCCCTGCATCAATTGTAAAGCAGTCATATAAACCATGTCCACATCAGGCCTTTCCTCTCTATCCACCTTGATATTGATAAAGTTTTTGTTCATGATTTCGGCTATTCCCTTATCCTCAAAGGTTTCTTCTTCCATCACATGACACCAATG
>JBBDSB010000050.1:0-2069 GCA_040905205.1 Cyclobacteriaceae bacterium | reverse complement strand
AATCTTGTTCTAGAGTGGAGCTTGATATTTTGACATCAAATAAAGACTTGAACAAATCCTACTTTCGACAGCTATTCGTTCAAAAAAATCTTATAGAAGAAAAGTTTGGAAGTATGCTAGAATGGCAGGAACTGCCCGATAAAAAAATGTGCAGGATAAAAACTGAATTAGGTGGGTTGGATTTCTTCAATCAATATGAGTGGCCTCAAAGAAATGAGTTTTTCATAGAGATGCTTCCAAAATTTCAAAAGGCATTTGATCCATTTTTAATGGGGTTGAAGTGATAAAATTTAAATTATTCCCCAATCTTAAAAAAACCTTATATGACAGTCGAAGAACTAGCTCTGTACCTTTCCTCCCAAAAACCCGGATTTCAAACCAGTGGTGGACTGTCTATTTATTATATTGACAATGCTATTTCTTCGGAGCACAAATTTGAAGTAGAAGAATTGGATTTCAGCTTTTGCTTGTTTACGGAGGAGGAAAGTCTTCACGAATTTTTGGAGGGATATAGAATTGAGAATTTTTCAGATTTGGAAGAGCTGGGCTATAAACACATTTGGATGCGCTACCTTAATAGAGAAGCAGACATGGAAGTTACCCAAATGGAATTCGAGGAAGCTCCCCTAATTTTTCGATTGCACAAAATGAAAACCATTGTATTTAGTTCAGCGTTACATTTTTATGATGAGGTATATAGGCACCTGACAATACCGGAAGATTTTATCCATTATTTTTTTGACAATCAGGCCAAACTTTCTAAGGCTGTGGCAAATAGCTATAAGTTTTAAAAGAATCCCAATAGTTGCCATCCGTGGACGATGGAAAGGAAGGATTTAGAAAATAAAGATTTGATTCCTGCCATTGGAAGCAAAACCACCGTAAGCCTCGTGCTTAACCGAAAAAGGGCCCTTACTATCGATATGATCAGAAAGCTCTCAGAACTGATGGGCCTACCTGTTGAAATGCTTATTCAATCTTATGAACTGGACGGTAGGCAAGAAACAGCTAAACAGTAAATACGAAAAAATAAAGAACATTCAAAATACCTGAGCCATGATCAAGTCAGAAATAGAATATAATGCCATAATAAACAGAATTGAGGAATTACTTTCTGTACCTGAAAACATTGAAAATACAGAAGCCAAGGGGTACGTGGAGTTGAATTTGCTTTCCGATTTGGCCGCAGACTATGAAGAAAAAACAATTCTCAAATTTAGGGGGTAGTCTGTTCAAGAATTAGCGAATACCTTAACGTCAAGAGCGAAACCCCAGTAATTTTTTTTATTAGTGTCAAATTAATTTGAATAGATCCCAATTTTCTTTCTATTCCAACAAAAAACAGGCATTTCTTTTGCCAAACTATTTTGCTTATTTTTGCGTTTACAGAGAAATAGCTTGACTTTAACTATTCAAAAGAGACATGAAGGTACTGCTCGACATAAAAGACGACAAAGCGATACATTTGTTGGAAGTGCTCAAAGGACTCACATACGTGAAAACAAAAAAGCTTACTGATGCCAAAGCTCAGCTTATGAGTGAGGTCAGGGAGGCTGTAGAAGAGATGAAGCAAATCCGGGCTGGTAAAAAGCAAGCTCGTGATGCAGAAGAATTTCTCAATGAGCTATAGCGTCAAATCCATTGAAGTTTTTGAGCGGCAAGCTAAGAAGCTCTCTAAAAAATATTCTTCACTAAAATCTGAACTGCTCGCACTGGTACAAGGGTTAAAGAAAAACCCCGAGCAGGGTACAGCTATTGGCAATAGTTGCTACAAAATACGCCTGGCCATCAAGTCAAAAGGCAAAGGGAAGTCAGGTGGGGCCAGGGTGATTATCAACTTCGTTGTGGCCAATGATACCGTTTATCTGCTCTCCATTTACGACAAGTCCGACAAGGATACCCTTTCCATTAAAGAATTGGACGAACTCTTGCAGTTTGTGCCGGAATGAAAAAAACCCAAATCACTCCCTGGATTCCAATGCTGACGCTTCTTTGACTGCTTTCATTATTACCTACCTGAGTTCGATTAAAAAACTGTACGAATTATAGTGCTAATCCTTTCCTAAGAA
>JBBDSB010000049.1:0-2074 GCA_040905205.1 Cyclobacteriaceae bacterium | reverse complement strand
AACTTGTGGCTAACCGCACCCGTTGCGGTTACTTCCCTTTTGGCCATAGGAGTAAGATCTCCGAAATATAAGAAAAATCCAAATATTGTCAACTAGTTTTTTTCATTTCTATTCATGTTAGCTGTCCAGCATATCACCCGGAGAAACAATCTGTCCCAGGTGCTTGCGGCTCACATGGGTGTATATCTCAGTGGTCTTGCTGGAGTTGTGCCCCAGAAGCTGCTGAATATACCGCAAGTCCGTGCCCCCTTCAAGCAAATGGGTAGCAAAACTGTGCCTGAGCATATGGGGGTGAATGCGCTTCTTTATCCCTGCTGCCCTGGCGTATTTGCGGATAAATTGCTGAATACTGCTGCTGCTATACATGCCTCCGAATTGCCCCTCAAATATATATTCCCTTGATTCCGAAACGCCCAAATACCTTTTCAGCCTGTCCAGAACATTTATTGGCAATAAGGTATACCGGTCCTTTTTTCCCTTTCCCTTTCTCACCCGCAGCAGCTTCCGATCCAGTTCCAGGTCTTCCTTTTTGAGATTGATCAACTCCCCAACACGCAACCCTCCCCCGTATAGCAACATCAATATCAGGTAATGTTTTTCGTTGGCCTCACCGGCTTTTAGCAAGGCTTTTACCTCTTCCTTGCTCAGTACTTTCGGAAGTTTCTTCTCTTTCTTTGGCCTGCTGATATCATCAAGTACCAGCTTCCCTTTTCCCAAATGGGCAAAATATAATCGGAGTGCATTTACAGACTGGTGGATAGAGGCGGGGGAACCTCCCCGGGAAGACCAATCTTCATGGTAGCGGTTAATATCGGCAACTCCGATTTCCATCATATCCTTTTCCAACCAACTTTTTTCATTGATAAAACGCTCGATCATTTTTTTATAGGTCACCACGGTCCTGACACTGTAATTCCTGGCCTGCATCATCTCCAGGAAATCCACTTGACAACTTTTTTTATGACTTTCCTTATCCCACTGTGCCTGATAGTGTTGAAGCAATTCCATATCTTTGATCTCTACCCCGTTCCGGAAATTCAGGAAGGCTATTCCCCTAAGTGCCCGGATTAAGGCCTTGAAATCGCTGGAATCGTTATTGCCGACAAAGCACCGGTATTTTTCACTCCAGCTTAAGAAAGATTGGCCTTTAAGGAGCCGGTAGATGGGCTTACTATAGGAAAATGAATACTTGATCATCGTATTGCTCTCGTGGAGTATAGGCGTGGCCCATAAGGTAGGCAAATCCGTCTTATCCCCACCTGGCTGGTTATTTGAAGTGGGCTTGAGGATCTTGCAATCCGATGCGTATTTCACCGGGTCACGGTTCAGGTAATAAGTATTCATCATGACGTCGGGAAGGCATATTTGCCTGAGCAATTGAAGGTTATGTTCTGAGAAATCCATTTCCCAGCGCTGCTTCTCCACCTTGAATTCCAACCAGGATTGACCCTTCACCCTATTTTTCAATGGATGGTCTGCTTTGAGCCAGAAATATACCCTTCCTTTGTTGCTCTCCTCACAGAAATTCAGAAAAACTTTTGATTTGGTGTGCATTTTGTTCTTTTTTTTTACAAAAGAAGGGAATATAAAAATATCTTCCGTATTATTACACGAGTATAAACGTTTATACTCGTGTAATAATACGGATATGGACCGAAAATGCCCCGAATGTGGATCTATCATCCATGGTAGAGAGGATAAAATTTTCTGCTCAGACCATTGTCGGTTCCAAAGGCACAACCGGAATAAGCGGAGAAGTGAAAAGACGATTATGGACATCAATAAAATCCTGAGAAAAAACCGCCGGATACTGTTGAACCTTAATCCTGTAGGACTTACCGCTATACGAAGAGAAATCCTCGAACGTCAGGGATTTGACTTTAATTTTTTCACCCATCAATACATCACACAAAAGGGCAATTACTACTTTTTTTGCTATGAATACGGCTACGCCTATGCCGATAATGAAAAAATCAACGTGGTTACCTGGCAGGAATATATGAACAAACAGCTCAGTGCCTACCGAATTGCCACAGAAAATCCTGGATCTGGTTAAACAAAAGCTTTGATTAGC
>JBBDSB010000048.1:0-2075 GCA_040905205.1 Cyclobacteriaceae bacterium | reverse complement strand
GTGATCGGGAAAAGTTGGATGACCGGGGCTGCATCGGAGCGCCAGACTTGATTGTCGAAATTCTTTCTCCCGGCAATAGTAAAACCGAATTAAAACATAAGTTTGAACTTTACGAATCGAACGGGGTTCGGGAATATTGGATCATCCATGCGGAAACTCAGGATTTGCTCATCTATAGCCTTACTAATGGTAACTATGTCCCTTCGCTTCTGTTTACCTCTGGCGATGTGGTGGAGTCGAAGGTGATCAAAGGGTTTAAATTGGATTTGGAGGAGTTTTTTGGGGATATCGAATAGTACTAAAACTTCTGATCCGATTGCCATGGCAATGGTTACTAAGTCTGGTGGAACTCAGTCAATGCTATTCGGGAAATTTGGACCTGATGGCAAGAGAGCGGATAATCAAATTTTCCAATTTTTCAATACTATGATATTTTCTTCTGTGTCTAGATCTAAGATTCCTTCCGGAAATTCGAACGATTGGGTGTTTTATTAATTCTGAAAAATTATCTTTTTGATTTCTTAAATACTTTTAAATTTATAGGATAGAATGTGGTCATTTTACCTAATGAGTAAAAAAATTAATTGAATAAGGCACTTATCAAATAAACGCTTTGTGCGGGTAAGACGGCTTTGCCACCATCCTTTGCATCAAATTTTCAAAAATCCCTTCTTTCATTTTATGGCGATTGTACCGGTAGGTATACTCGTTGATGTAGGGTTGAAGGTTCCTAAACGAATGATGGGTTCCCCTCAGCCAGGCTTTGAACATCATAATTACCCGATGCATCTGCTTGAAGTTCGCTCCCTTCTTTCCTGATTTTTCACGGACCAGTTTCGGGAAATAAGCCTCCATACCCTTGTAGCCACTCCAGCCGTCAGTCTTTACCTGTGCGTCCTTAGCTATGTGATCTGTCATAAACCCTCCTAGATTGACCTTTTAGGCGGTTTCATGGGCAACAATGTTCCTTTTACAAAAGAGGCCATACGCATGAGTGCCGAAAGTAAATTGTTGATCGACTTTCATGACGGACCAGTTCCTTTTACCGGGATTCATCGTACCTACCCTAATCCTGTTACCCGAGAGTATAACCATGCACAGCAAGATAGCAGAAGGGCTTTTACTCCCGAATCATTTATTAAAATGGCTCTAATCAATACCATTACCGGACCACTGGATATGAATAACGGGAACTTCGATTTAATCGGGATTAATAGTGGTTTGCGACAAAAAGCACCGCTAAAAACGAACTCCTACTTTTCCACAGTAACGTCGGAAGCTGCCCGAACACTGATTATTTTCAGTGGGTTGGTTATTATCCCTGACGCTCCGGAAGCTTATGAAATAAAAGAAGATTTGTTTGAGTTTATTCGGAAACAACCCGTAGGGAAATGGGACGAAAGCCGTATCCTGAATTCAAAAATAGGTGAATATATTACAACTGTGCGGCGGCATGGAAAAGAATGGTTTATTGGTAGTGTATATAATCAAAAAGGCGGAACTCTGGACATCAATCTTGATTTTATGTCAGCCGGAAAAAGTTTCTGCTTCATAGTGAAGCGTACTTTAAAAGTTTATTTAAAAAAGACCTTCAAAACCTATAAATCCAGCAATTTCTTTCTGGTTAGGGGGTTCAATTTGAAAAAAAGTAAAAAAGCCCTCAAAAAATCAATCAGGGGACTTTAAATTAATTTTCTTAAATTAGTCGGATGACAGTAATTAAGATTAAAAACATACCCTTTAAATAAAAAAATAGATGGTTAAATTATTGAAAAATTCAGCTCAAATATTTGTATTCTATATTTTATTATTTAACCCCTATTTTGTCTCCGGTCAAAATTTCAATCAAACAACCCCGATCTTCGATGGAAAATCAATGAAGGGCTGGAAAGTATTCCCATCGGACCATGAAGCGCTTTGGAAAGTGCAGGACTCCGTTCTTGTCGGAGGGAACGGCGTTCTCAAAATAGCTGAAAACAATTACCTGTACACCACAGATAATTTTGAGGATTTCGAGCTTCGTTGCCTTTTTAGATTGTCCGGAGATGCAAATACTGGATTGATTAACAGCGGTA
>JBBDSB010000047.1:0-12703 GCA_040905205.1 Cyclobacteriaceae bacterium | reverse complement strand
CCGGAATTGGAAGGAATGGAATTGGGGTATATTCAGGGCATCCTCAAAAACATGAGCGATGAACAGGCAAGTTTATTTTCCCAGGTATATAGAGCCCGGAGGAAAGACAGCCAAATGATTCTAATATTGACATTGATCGGTTTTTTTGGTTTTGCCGGCTTACATCGTTTTATTTTAGGACAAATCGGATTGGGGATCCTCTATCTACTTACTATAGGTTTGTGTTTTATCGGTACCATCGTAGACTTGGTCAATTACAAGAGCCTGGCCTATGAATATAATATCAAGGTGGCTCATGAAACGCTTTCTTTAATGTCCATAGGTGCTGAAGTGATAAAAAAACCAGATGTCGAAAATGAATAGAATCACCCTATTATTCCTCATGGTACTTGTGGCCATGGCAGGATGTAACCCTTTTCCCCTTCACCCTATTTCAGATATTGAGGAAGGATTCGATGGTGTAAAGGAGGTTATCGTCAAGGGTGGGGCATTGGAGGTCAGCTACAGAGGTGGACCTGAGGCCCAAAAGGTTTACCTTAATGCGTTTGTAGAAGCCAGTGACGAAAGCATAGACGGAATCATTTATCATCGATCTGGGGACCAGCTTATTGTGGAATTTGATCCTGAGATCAATTTTTCCTTCCTTTTTGGTCATCAGGTTAAAGGCTTCATCAGTATTACAGGTCCCGAAGAAATGGCTTTGAACATGGATAATTCTTCCGGAAAACTAGAAGTTGAAAATGTCAGAAATGAAAAAATTGTCCTCAAAGCCAGTTCTGGTAAATTGGAGGCCAGGAACCTTCATTCCCCGAATTTGGATATTCGAGCCTCCTCTGGAATGATAGATTTGGAGGATCTGGAAGGCCATCTCAATCTAAAGATTTCTTCAGGAATGGCATCTTTGGATGGCATGAAGGGCGATGTGGTATTCCGAGGATCGAGCGGGTTGGTAAACCTGGAAAGGATAGAAGGGATGGTTTCCGGTAAAATGAGCTCCGGCAAAGCCAATCTCAGCCATGTAACCACCCTGGGCGAAATTTCGCTTTCATCCGGAATGTTGGAGGCTGAAAATTGCGGATTAGGAGAAACGACATATCTGGAAGCCTCTTCCGGATACATGAAGGTGACTTCTACCACTGATCTGGAGAAATTTAATTTTGATTTTTCTGTCGGCAGCGGCCGATTAACCATCGGCAACAGATCCAGCAGCGAAAATCTTTATATAGACAATGGGTCTTCCTCTACCATTAAAGGCAAGTTACAATCCGGAAAGCTGGACTTGAGGGAATTATAAACAAAAAAAGCAACCCTTTAAGGGTTGCTTTAATTACCGATGTCAATGTTATGTTATGCGTTAACTACCTTCACATTCACTGCATTCAGACCTTTTCTTCCTTCTTTAAGATCGAAGGATACATCATCGTCTTCCCTGATTTCGTCAATAAGTCCAGAGACATGCACAAAATACTCTTTTGATGATTCGTCATCAATAATAAAACCGAATCCTTTGGATTCATTAAAAAATTTTACTTTACCTGTGTTCATAATTATAATTAAATTGATTGTTTTGATGGGCGTAAAGGTAAGGAATCTTTTTTCAAAAAAAATAATTATGTAGAATAATTTCTGAAATTTAACAATTTCATAAAATACCTTTCAATTATTAAAGGAGAGAAATAGGAATATTCCACTTATTCCTTGCCTTTTATTCCCTGTATTATTTCATTAACTCAATGCCTTCATTTAAACATTTTTGCATTTCTGATTCCGGCCATATGCCGGATTGGATTTCTCCAATGTGTTTTTTCCTTAATAGAAACATACAAGTTCTGGATTGACCAATCCCGCCCCCGATGCTTTGAGGCAGCTCACCGTTCAACAGCTTTTTGTGAAAAAAAAGGGTTTTTCGTTGCTCCTGTCCGGAAATTTCCAGCTGCCTTTCCAAGGTTTCGGCATCTACCCGGATGCCCATGGAAGACAATTCAAAGGAGTTTTCCAGCACAGGATTCCAAACCAAAATATCTCCGTTCAACCCCTTGCGGCCCTCAGAATTAAAGCTGCTCCAATCGTCATAATCCGGCGCCCTGCCATCATGTTTTTCGCCATTGCTTAAAAAATCCCCTATACCGATCAGGAAAACGGCACCTAGGGCTTTGCAGGCTTCAAATTCTCTTTCCTTTGGGCTTAATCCAGGGAATTGCTGAAGAAGATCTTCTGCCTGAATATAGGTGATTTTATCCGGTAGCACCGGGGCAATATCCGGAAATGCTTCATGAATTTCCCGTTCCAGGGTTTTGAAGATTTCAAATATGGCATCTACCGTATTTTTTAAGAATGAAAGGTTGCGGTCTTTTTCTCCAATTCTTTTTTCCCAATCCCATTGATCCACATAAAGTGAATGAAGGGGAGAATAATCCTCATCCGGCCTCAAAGCCCGCATATCCGTCAATATACCTTCCCCTTCTCTGGCTTCCAATTCTGCCAGTTGCCACCTTTTCCATTTGGCCAGAGACTGAACCACCACTGCTGTTGCATCGGACTGGTTTTTAATGGGAAACTTTACCGGCCTTTCTATGCCGTTCAGGTCATCGTTGATCCCGGTGCCATCAATAATAGCCAATGGACAGGAGATTTTAAACAGATTGAGTTTCCTGGCCATCAAAACCGGAAAATTGGTTTTAATATGGTCTATGGCCTTTTCTGTTTCTCTTCTGCTCAGTAGGCTTTTATATTTCAGCGCTCTGGTTTCCGTCATGATAAAGGATAGTTTGAACCAAATAATTTAATATTTTGAAAATTGACCCCAATATTAAACAAAAGATTTCATTCGATGAAGCTGTTGAGGACCAACCCCTGTTTTATTCCAAAAACTTTATATAGACGGGTTTATGAACGGCTAAGGTATGATTCGTTTTTTCCAAAATCCCAGTTTGGGGATCCCTTTTGAAAGCCTGGATAAAGTTGCTGTTTTGATTTCCCAGCAACAAAAATTCCCCGTCTGGAGTAATGTTGAAATTTCTGGGAGCGATACCTCCTGAAGAAATGGTTTGCAGGTGACTCAGACTTCCATTATCTCCGATTTCAAAAGCAATGATTTCATTGGCTTCGCCCCTGTTGGAGACGTACAGAAATCGACCATCTTCTGTGATTCTTACTTCTGCAGCGCCCACTTCTCCATCAAAGTTTTCGCTTAAGAGACTATGGGTTTCTAAAAGCGCCAATTTCCCATCCTTATAAGAATATACGCCGATGGCAGCAGTCATCTCGTGGACAAGGTAGAGACGGTCCCCGGCAGCATTGAAAACCATGTGCCTGGGTCCGGCACCGGGATCAACTTTTAACCTGTAATAGGGCAATTCGGTAAGGGGTTGCTCCTTCTCAGGATCAAAATCATAAACCACCACCTCATCTGTTCCCAAGTCAGCAATCAACAGCCGATCATCTTTGGGATGAAATATGGCGCAATGGACATGGGGTCCTTTCTGCCTATTGGAGTTTACACTGCTGCCTTCATGTTGGACGACATGAACAGCAGGCTGGAGTTGTCCGTCTTCTCCTACAGGAATTACCGAAAAGGTGCCCGCAGAATAATTGCCGGCGACCACAAATTTTTCGGAGGGATCCAGGCTAAGGTAACAGGGACCATTTCCTCCGGAGGAAACCGAATTGATTTTGGTAAGCTGGTCTTTTTCCAAGGAAAAGGAGGTGATTTTGCCCCCGTCATGACCACCTGATTCTTCCACGGCGAAGACAAATTTTTCATCCTCAGTCTTGGTGACAAAAGAGGGATTGTTGGACTCAGGTGCTGTAGAGATGATTGTAAATCCCTCCCCATCGGCATCAAAAGAGATGATATGAATCCCTTGTTCTGGTTTGTCGGTATAGGTTCCCAGTAGAAATTTATAATTTTTTTTCATAGTAGCTGAAGCGGTTTGGTCTTCTTCTTTTTGAGGACTGCCGCATCCCATTGCGAGCATAAAGATGCCGGTATACAATAGGTTGTTATTCATTGTCTATTTTCTTTTTATCAGGTTCTTTATCACTGGATAATTTATGGGTTTTCGGATGATATTTTCCTTTAAGGTCGTCTATTTTAGACTTATTCCAAAGCTTAACGCCTGTAAAATAGGAGGCCCGCCCAATCATGTGGGCCCCTACCGGAGCAGTCAGAAGCATGAATAGGATGATGGCCAATACCCGGGATGTAATGGCGTTGTCGTTAAAATATACGGCTGAAGCTCCCAGGATCAACCCAATTCCCAAGGTGGCCGCTTTGGTGGTTACTGAAATACGCAGGTATAGATCTGGCATTCTGACGACCCCAATGGCCGCCAATAATATAAACAGGGCTCCTAAGGAGCTTAAACTTATGATCCAAAATTCACTCATTTCGTTCTCTTTTTTCTAAATAATAAGAAAAGGCCACTGTCCCAAGGAATGCGATCAATGCCATAATCATGGCAATATCCAGAAAAGAAGGCTGATTGGTATGGATGCTGTAAACCGTAATAATGCCTATGCCGGAGGTCAGCATCAAATCCAAGGCCACTACCCGGTCAGATAATGTAGGCCCTTTTAAAAACCGCACAAAAATGATCAGGGTAGAAATGGATAACACCGGTAATATGATATAATATAAATAATCGTATATAGTCATCTCAGGATCTCCAGTAATTTTTTCTCAAAACCGTTTTTAATGCTCTGAATAAATTCATTTTTATCACTCACATACATGGCATGTACATAAAGGACTTCCCGGTCATTGGACACATCAAGGCTTAAGGTTCCAGGCGTCAAACTGATCAAATTGGCCAGTAAGGTAATTTCCAGATCGGATTTCGCGGTGAGCGGAATCTGAATGATTCCTGGCTTCATATAAAATCTTGGGGTAACTACGTCATAAGCCACTTGCAGGTTGGCTTTGATCAACTCATAAATAAAATAAAAGATGAAATAAATCAATTTTGGAGCCCGGTAAAAATATTTATCTTCCCTTCTGTTGGTAGCGATCAGCCACATTAGAATAAAACCAAGGAGAAATCCAAAAACAAAATTTTCAAAGGTGAAATTACCGGTCACGGCCAACCAAATGAAGGAAAGAAATAAATTACTTAAAAACCTGGTCTTGATCATTTTAATAATGTTTTAATTTCCCAACACTGCTTTGAGGTACTCTTCCGGGTGGATCAGGTTTTCCGCAATTTGCCCGGAAATCTGAAATACCCATTCTGCGCCTAAACCGATAAACAATGATATAATGGAAAGGCAAACAATGGGATAAATCATTGCCCGCTTTTTCAATGGTTTTAATTCATCGAAGTACCTGATGTATTTTTTTCTGGGTTGGGTTAGTCCGTCTTTCCAGAATACTTCTGCCCATAATTTTGCGATAATGATTAAGGTAAGGAAACTCCCCAATATAATAAATATAATCAGAATGTAATTAGCCGTGGTCATTGCCCCCTGGATCAGCAATAATTTACCCCAGAAACCTGACAGAGGGGGGATCCCTACCAGGGAAAAAAGAGGTATGGCCATCAAAAGGCTGAATTTGGGGTGTTCCTTATAAAATCCGCCCAATATCCGCATACTGTAAGTGCCCTTTATTTTAAATATCAAGCCACTCATCATGAAGAGATTGGTCTTTACGATGATATCATGGATGAGGTAAAATATGGCTCCCGCAATGGCCACTGTTGTGTATATACCCAATCCTGCCAACATGAAGCCAATGTGGCAGATGATCAGGTAACTGAATACTTTTCGGATATTGTTTTGTACCAAGGCACCTATACCGCCGGTTAAAATGGTTAAGATGGCCATGATGGTGATCAAGTTGGTCATGAAGGCATCAGGAATAAAAATCAGCGTAAACACCCTTAATAAGGCGTAAACGCCTACTTTGGTCAGCAATCCCCCAAATATGGCGGATATCGCCGGGGGCGGAGTATGGTAAGAAGCCGGCAGCCAGAAATACAATGGAAATATTGCTGATTTAATTCCGAAACCCACCAAAAAAAGAATCGCCGTGACATTGACCAAGCCACGGTTTTCAATTTTGGCTACCAACAGGGATAAATCTGCCATGTTCAGGCTGCCGGTGAGTCCATATAGCACCGCAATCGCAGTCAGGAATATGACCGATGCCAACAGGTTCATGGCCACGTATTTAATAGCGCCCTCCAATTGGGCTTTTTCTCCCCCCAGCGTAATCAACACAAAAGATGAGATGATGACGATTTCAAACCAAACATAGAGGTTAAAAATATCGCCGGTCAGGAATGCACCACATAATCCCATAAGCAAGAAATGAAGAATGGGGAAATAGCCAAACTTAATCCGTGCATTGCGAACACTTCCTACGGAATATACCGATACCGCTAAACCGGAAATGGCCGTCAGGAGAACCAGCATGGCACTGAAGGTGTCTGCCACAAAGGTAATCCCAAATGGCGCCTCCCAGTTACCCGCCTGCATGGTCTGAATACCATCCTGGCTGACAGTGACAAATAAAACGATGCTGATGATCAAGGCCAGCAATGAACCGATTACGGAGACCAGTTTTTGAAGGTTTTTCCTGTTCCAACAAAACATGAGGACAACGGCAATAAAAAGTTGGAAGATGACCGGTAAAACGATATAAGGGTTGCTCATAAATCTTCGTCAGTTGCATTCATTTCATCTAAATCATCTGTTTTTACCACTTTGTAAGCCCTCTTAATGAGGATAATGGCGAAGGCCTGTAAGCCAAAGCTGATGACAATGGCCGTTAGTATCAGGGCTTGTGGGACGGGATCGGCATAAATTTCCGTCAGCATTTTTTCGGTTTCTCCAATAAGGGGAGGATTTCCTTTTACGATTTTCCCCAATAGAAAAATCAATAAATTGGCGCCGTTTCCCAGTAAAATCAGACCTATAATTAATTTTACCAAACTTCGGCGCAACATCAGATAAATACCTGCTGCATACAATAAACCAATAATCACGACCAGTAATATTTCCATGTTTATAAGCCTTCAGAGATGGTGAAAATGATGGTCAGGGTTACCCCTATTACCACTAGATATACCCCGGTATCAAAAAACAGAGCCGTTCCCACCTTACCTATTACCGGTAGGGGATCTTCCAGCCACAAGCCTGTCATATAAGGTTCACCAAAAAATAAAGGAAGCACCCCTGACACCAAAGCCAACATTAATCCAACCGGCATTAAAAATCCAGGATGAAAATTCACAATGGATTTGGTCTTTTCGATGCCGTTGGCAAAAGAGTGGATCACAAAGGCAATGGAGGCGATCAGGCCCCCCACGAATCCCCCTCCCGGTAAATAATGTCCCCTCAGCAAAATGAAGATGGAGAACAGCAGCAATAAGGGCAACAAATAAGTGGAAGCGGTTTTAAATATTAAAGTCTGCATGGCTTATTCCTTTTCAATACTTTTCAAGTGCAATTTTAAAAGGCTGAAAACCCCAATGGCCGCAATGGCCAGTACGGTGATTTCTACCATGGTATCAAAACCCCTGAAATCTACCAAAATGACATTGACAACATTTTTTCCCTTGCCCAAAGTATAGGCATTTTCAGCATAATATTTGGTAATCTCTTTATTAACGGTTTCATTCATTACTTCCAAGGTCAGGATACTGATCAAAGTACCAAAAACCAAGGCCAATAGCCCATCTCGGATCCTGTCGCTGGTGTCTGAAAGCTTAAGGTATTTGGGTAAATTATAAAGCACCAATACAAAAAGGATTACCGTGAGTGTATCAATGGAAAATTGAGTCATGGCCAGATCCGGCGCAGAATAAAAAAGGAATATCAAACAAAATGAATACCCTACAACTCCCAGGGAAACCACGGCTGAGAGTCTCGATTTTGTAAATACAGTGAACAGAATCGCCGCGGCCATTATGAATAGCACCATGGCCTCGTAAAAGGTAATAGAAGTAATGGCACCGGTTTCGTAATACAATTCCACCCCCGCAAACAGGCGATAGGCCAGCATTAGGGAAAGAAAAGCCAAAATGGTGGTCAGATAATACCTTAAGTAACCATTTTGGAAAAACTGGGTCCAGGCCCTAGAGAAGCGGCTGAATCCTCTGGAGAAACCGGAAATAAGCTGCTGTGGTGATAGGAACTCAAACCGGGTGGCCAGCGATAACAATCTTTCAGAAGGCTTAAGTATAAAATAGAGTAGGGTGCCGGAACCGATCGTAACCAGGCTGAGAATCAAAATGGTATTGAATCCATGCCAGAGCTGTAGGTGAAAATCAGGACTTCCCCCGGTAAGGCTGTGAACGACAGAATGGATGAGGGCCTTTTCAATAAGAACGGGGAACAATCCGAAAAAGATGCCCAATCCGGCCAAAATCAAGGGGGGAACATACATGAAAGGACTTGGCAAATGGACCTTTTGAAATTTTCCCGGCAAAGCACCCACAAAGGGTTTGATACCTGCGACAAATCCTGCAAACAACAATGCCACATTGGTAATAATCGCTAATATAGTCAGGATCCAAGCAAAATCTCCCATGCCTAAAGTAGCTTCATAAATTAAATCCTTGCCCACAAAACCAAAGGAAGGGGGGATACCTGCATTGGAAACAGCAGCCAAAATCCCGGCAATTCCAACCGGTAACATGACCTTATTCAACCCTCCCAATTGCGACACATCCCTGGTACCTGTTTCATGATCGATAATGCCGGTGACCAAAAAGAGGGTGGCTTTATAAAAAGCGTGGACCAAAACAAAAACTCCCGCAGCCAAAAGTGCTGCATCGGTTCCTAATCCGATCAAAAATACCAGAATTCCCAAAGCAGAAATGGTGGAATAAGCCAATATTCCCTTTAAATCTAACCTGAATAGGGCATGTATGGCGGCATATACCATGGTCACTGCTCCGACGATAATAAGGGTTCCATTCCACCATTCATGGTTGCCCAACACGGGGGTGAACCGGGCGAGAAGGTAAACTCCTGCCTTGACCATGGTGGCCGAGTGAAGGTAGGTAGATACCGGGGTCGGTGCTTTCATGGCCCCTGGTAGCCAAAAATGAAAAGGAAATTGGGCGGATTTGGTAAATGCTGCCAGGAATACAAAAAACAGGACCCAGGGATATAGGTTGTTTTCCTGAATCGAAGTAGTCATGGAAAACATTTCAGATACCTGACTGGCACCAGTTATTTGACCCAGAACTATCATCCCGGCCAATAGAAACAGTCCCCCTAATCCGGTAATGGCCAAGGCTGTCAGGGCTGATTTCCTGGATGCCTCACTATCATTGTTAAATCCGATTAAGAAAAAGGAACTGATGCTGGTCAGTTCCCAAAAGATGAAAAGACTAAATATATTTTCCGAGAGAACAAGGCCCAACATAGAAGCCATGAACATGGAAAGGTAGGCGTAAAAACGATCCAAGTAGGGATGTCCTTTTAAATAAGGGGCGGTATAAGCAAAAACAAGGGTGCCAATACCGGTAATCAATAATGCAAACAGCAGAGATAAGCCATCTAGATAAAAATCCAGGTTAATCCCCAACCCGGGTACCCATTGAAAAGAGGAACGGATAACATTTCCGGCACTTATTTCAGGTATTTTAGAGAGAAAATACAAGAATAGGGCAAAGGGGAGCAGAGAGACCCAAATGGTCGATTTTTGTTTTAGTGCCCTCATTAAAGGAGGTATGACCAAAGCAAATAGAAAACCGGAAATGACTGCTAATAACATCTATTAATCCTTAAATTGGTGGTTTTGAAAGCCTAAAATACGAAATTTATTTATTCAAAAGGCAATTTCGAGGACATAACCAAAAAGCCCTATTGTATTCTCAATAATAAACTGCTGATATTAAGTATCCTATAGGATGGAAAAATGGATTGAAAAAAAATTATCAAATTTTATTGGTGCATGGAATGAAAAAAATGTGCATTTTTGAGTAATTGGAAATTTCAAATTAAACCCTAATCATACATGGCAAATATATATGAGACTGAAGTCGCCAAGCGATTTACCATTTATAACAGTTTATTTTTGGATTTACCCTTTGACCAGATTTACAGAACGGGCACCTTACTTCCCATTTTGTCCGAGGCTTGTCAAAGTGGTTTTAAGAAAAATAAAAACCCTAAGCAGATCATCAATCAGTTTTTTGAAGAATTAATGTCTGAGAAAAATGAAAATGAAAGGCATGATCTGCTGTTTAAAATGGTACAGTACATTGAAAGACAGGTGGTTTTGTTCGATTCCATTGAAGATGCCGCCTACGAGAAATTCAATGACCTTAAGGGAAAAGGCACCATGACGGCTTTGATAGCCAGAGTGGAAAATGACCATAAAAAGGAAGAATTGATTGAGAAACTCAAAAATTTCTCTGTCCGGCTGACACTGACGGCTCATCCTACCCAGTTTTATCCGGGAAATGTTTTGGCCATCATCACAGACCTTGAAACCGCCATTCGAAAAAATGACCTTGGGGATATTGACCTGTTGCTAAGGCAATTGGGCAAAACCCCTTTTATCAATAAAGACAAGCCATCTCCTTATGAAGAGGCAGTAAGCTTGACCTGGTTTCTGGAATATGTTTTCTATCCAAGTATTGCTGATATATTGGTAAGGGTTTTAAACCGGCTGGAAATTCCATTGCACGATTGGGAAAACCCCAACTTGCTGAAGGTGGGATTTTGGCCTGGAGGAGACAGGGACGGAAACCCCTATGTCACCCATGATATCACCAAGAAAGTGGCGGATAAGCTTCAAAACAGTATTTTAAAATGTTATTACAGAGATATCCGGAAAATCAGAAGAAGGCTTACTTTCAATAATGTGGAAAACCATCTGATCACCGCCGAAAATGGGATTTATAACACACTTTTTGGTGGCCATGATGAGGTGTTTCATTCCAAGGATGAATTGCTCGAAGTGTTATATAAAGCCAGGAAAGGCATTGTTGAAGAGCATGGTGGGCTATCTTTAAACCTTTTGGATGAATTTATTTTAAAAGTAAGGGTATTTGGTTTCCATTTTGCCAGTATGGATGTGAGGCAGGACAGTAGAAAGCACGATGACCTTTGGGAAGGCTTAATCGAAAATCAGGAAGGGACCAAAGCACTTGAAAAATACAGGGGCTATGATGAACCTGAGAAAATTAAGAAAGTGCTGGATACAAATACTTTACCCGATATTCAAACCCTGGACGATGCCTTCCATCGCGAAATATTACAAAGCATTGAATCGATTGCCTATATACAAAAGAATAACGGGCCTATGGGCTGTCATCGGTACATCATCTCCAACAACCAATCCGCACTTCATATTTTGGAAGTTTTTCAACTCAATAAAATTTTGTTGGGTAAAGGAGAAGATTTATTTCTGGATATCGTTCCGCTGTTTGAGACGATTGATGATTTGGCGGCTGCTCCCGGTATCATGCGCTCTTTATACCATAACCCTATTTATAGAAGTCACCTGAGCAGAAGGGGTGATAAACAAACCATCATGCTGGGCTTCTCAGACGGTACCAAAGACGGAGGATATATCCGGGCCAATTGGTCCATACTCAGGGCCAAAGAGGAGTTGACAAAGGTGGCCAGGGAAGAAGGAATAGATGTGATTTTCTTTGACGGTAGAGGAGGGCCACCTGCAAGAGGTGGAGGAAATACCCATAATTTCTATGCTTCTTTGGGACCCAATGTGGAAAACAGGGAAATTCAGATCACCATTCAGGGCCAGACCATCAGCGCTAATTACGGCAAACCCGTGAGCTGTACATATAACCTGGAGCAGCTGTTAAGTGCAGGGATGGAAAGCCACCTTTATCCTTCCAGTGAAAACAGCCTTACTGAAAAACAAAAAGCGACCATTGATGAAATGGCAGATATCAGCTACCTAGCCTACAAAGAGCTTAAAAATCATGAGCAATTTGTTCCTTACCTGGAAAAAGTCACCCCTTTGAAGTTTTTTGGGATGACCAATATTGGTTCCAGACCCCTAAAAAGGAGTAAGGGGGGGAGTATGAAATTTGAGGACCTCAGGGCCATACCTTTTGTAGGCGCATGGGCACAGATGAAGCAAAATATTCCGGGATTCTTCGGAGTAGGGTTGGCCATAGAAGAGATGGAAAAAAGAGGAAAGCTGAAGGAGGTTCAGCAGCTGTACAAAGATTCCCTGTTTTTCAGGTCTCTTTTAGGCAATTCGATGCAATCTCTGGCCAAATCGTTTTACCCAGCCACCGCTTACCTCAAAGAAAATGAGACTTTTAGTGGATTCTGGGACCTGATGTATGGTGAATACCAAAGGTCTTTGTCGAATATATTGAAAGTGGCCGGAATGACCAACCTTTTGGAAGACAGCCCTTTGAGCCGGGAATCCATTGCTATAAGGGAGAAAATCGTTTTACCCCTGATAACGATTCAGCAATATGCCATTCAAACCATTTTGGACCGTGGAAAAGAGGATGCGGCCCTCCAAAAACTGATCCTCAGGACCATGTTTGGCATCATCAATGCCGCCAGAAATGCCGCCTGACAAAGGGGAAAATAGAATTAAACAACCTCCGGGCTGCCCGGAGGTTGTTTTTGGTATTTCAAAATTTTGGATAAGCCCTGCCCAACTAAAGTGTAGACATTCTGTAACCGGTAGATTTTAGGCCAGGAAAGCCGTCACATCAATAATTGTGCACCTATCCACCCATTCACGAAAGAAGGT
>JBBDSB010000046.1:0-2076 GCA_040905205.1 Cyclobacteriaceae bacterium | reverse complement strand
AGCAGGGCATCACTGCCCCCTATGACTATGCCACCCATACGCCGGTGATGGTAGATAAGGGAGGCCTGGCCAAAGTGATCGAACAGTTTGGCTGCGATAAGGAAGGGTACCTGGTGTACACCCTGTATGCCAATATGTTTTTCAGGGACCACCGGCCTATAATTACCCAGAATGACGGAAGGGGCTCCATCATCGCATCCGTGTACCGGCCCAATCCTGATATGCGGCTACTCAATAAGGTGCTGGATACCCGCAAGTGGGTCAACAACAATGATTCCGGATGGAAAGCCTTGGAGCCAAAGCTTAAGGAGCTATTTCCGGACAAGGGCAGGTTTGAGAAGTAAAATTATTTGCATAAAACGCAATCAAATTGGCATTTAACGCAAATTAATTTACATATGGATAAAGTAAAGGTTTACACCTGGCTAAAGGCCGGTGCTCCTCTGGATGAGGGGCTCCGGCTTTTTGCCATGGATAGCGGGGAGGATCATCCCTTTGTCCGCCTGGCCCGGTACAATCACCAGGTGGCCTACCCCATCCTGATCCGGGAGCTGGCCACCAGGTCAGGGATTAGCCTGGCAGAGGTGCGCCGGATCCGGGAGGCTAAAGGAAGCTTCCGGGAAAACTGGCCCTTCCTCTCCGATCCTGCCTGCCCTCCGGAGCTGAAGGTATTGGCTGCAGATAAGATCACCGCTTACTGGAACTACGTGCGGGCGCATGAGCAGCTCTTTGACTGTACCTCCCTGGAAGAACAGTGGGCGACCGTAAAGCTGCTGATGGAAAACTACAAGGAAAACCGGGCCATCATCGCCGAATTCGTCCACTATCGGGAGCATGGCTCTGTCCTGGGCAAGCATCCCGTATTCCGGGAAATGAAGGAACTGGCCAAGCTCCGGAAGCTGGGCCCCATAGATCTGGTAAAAATGGAAGAAAGGCTGGAACATAATATCTGGAGGATAGAAGATGAGCTCCGCAAAAACAAAAAGCCCCACCTGCAGGCGGATAGGGAACGCAGAATTCGGGTGAAAAGGAGACAGCTGAAGGAGGTGAAAAAGTTGATTGGTGATATGAAGTAAAAAAAATCCACATCCCCCCAACTGAATTCAAATCACAAAAAATTAAATCAGTTGGGGGGACGCAAAAAAACCGCCTTATTCGGACGGTTTTTCTTTTTTGTAGTTCTCGAGGCCAATTTTTATCACCTCGTAGTAAATCTCTTTCAAATTTACCTTTTCTCCTGCCATCTCTTTTGCAAGCTGGATTTGCTTGATTTTCATATGACTTTCTGTGGGTACGTCTAGTGTTATTAATGCCATGCCTCAAATATAGGTTGTAAAAACTATTCTTACAACAAAAATAAATATTTACTTGTTTTGTATATTGTTGCTATTTATATTTGTTGCGAATGTTAACATTTACAACAAAAAATTTTATGAAAAGCACAACAAAAACAATCGCAGTGATCAATGAGACCAAAATCCTAGTGGTTCAGAATGGAGAAAAATTGGTTCCCATCAAGCCAATTTGTCAAGCCTTGGGAGTTGACTTTGCAACCCAAAAAGAGAAGATTGAAAATGATGAAATCTTGTCTTCAACTGTAGGTCTCAGCCCTACAGTTGCAGCGGATGGGAAGGAGCGTGAAATGTTCTGTATCCCCTTCAAATTTGTTTTCGGATGGATCTTCACTATCAACCCTGCAAACGTCAAAGAAGAGGTACGGGAAGGACTGGTCCGGTATAAGCTTGCCTGCTACAATGCGCTTTATCAGAGCTTCACCGATTCGCAGGAATTTTTGGCAGAAAAGCAGGAACTGGTAGAAAAAAAACTGGAAGAACTGGATGAAATCACCAACAATTTCAAAAATGCCAAAAGCAAGCTTTACGACAAAAAAAAGGAACTAACCAAGGTTAGAGAATTTACTATGGAGGATTGGATTGCAAATAACAGGCAACCGGGCTTATTCAAATGAATTAAAAACCCCCGGTACTAAGAATACCGGGGGTGAATAAAAATCATGTTCAAATTTTAAAAATAGAGTGATGACAAAATTAACAACAATATTCGATATATACGAAG
>JBBDSB010000045.1:0-2078 GCA_040905205.1 Cyclobacteriaceae bacterium | reverse complement strand
CCATATAATCATATAGGGCATCATATACTGGCATGATGGCTCCCCCGGGATAGCCAAATATATACCTGGCGTTTTCTGCTACCAGCGATTTTATAACTATTTCGGCCCCTCTTATCATAGAATCATTCATAATGGTTAACCTTTATCCGTGATGCATCCCTCTGATGCCGTAGATACTAACTGAGAATATTTTTTTAGCGTTCCATTCAAATGGCTCAAATCTTTGTTTACCCAGGATTTTTTTCTTTTTTCAAATTCCTCTGAAGATACATTGCAACTGATTTCCAAAGTATCCGCATTGATGGTAATGTTATCGCCATTCTGTAAAAGTCCAATTGGACCACCCATGTATGCTTCCGGTGTCACATGACCTACCACAAATCCATGTGTTCCACCCGAAAATCTTCCGTCTGTTATCAAAGCCACATCTGCACCCAAACCGGTACCAATTATTATGGAGGTAGGTTTCAGCATTTCAGGCATTCCGGGCCCACCCTTTGGGCCAACATACCTAATGACTACGACATCACCTTTTTGGACTTCCAGGTTTTTCATGGCCTCATTTGCCTCTTGTTCGCTGTCATATACTTTGGCTGGTCCGCTAAATGAATTGCCTTCTTTTCCGGAAATTTTAGCCACAGCACCTTCAGGTGCCAGGTTTCCACTTAAAATGCAAAGGTGTCCCGATTCCTTGATGGGGGATGTTATTGGATGGATGACATCACCTTTTTGAGGTTTTATCGGCGCTATATCGGCAAGGTTCTCAGCCAATGTTTTACCTGTGACAGTCATACAATCTCCATGCAATAAACCTTCGTCCAATAAATACCTCATAAATGCCGGCAATCCTCCTTGTTCATGGAGGTCTTCCATCAAATATTTCCCACTGGGTTTAAAATCACCCAATACCGGAGTTGCTGCATTTATTCTTTTAAAATCTTCCAAATCGAAATCCACTTCTGCTGTTTTTGCTATAGCAAGCAAATGTAGTACCGCATTTGTACTGCCGGCCAAAGCAACCACTACTTTAACGGCATTTTCCAGGCTTTTCCTGGTCACAATATCTTTAGGCTTAATATCTAGTTCCAATAATTTTTTGATGGCTTTTCCAGCTTCCTCACATTCCTGCTGCTTTTCTGGGGAAGTGGCCGGATTGGAAGCACTGTAAGGAAGAGATAAACCCATGGCTTCAATTGCGGAAGACATGGTATTGGCAGTATACATGCCCCCACAAGCTCCGGCTCCCGGACAGGCATTTTTGATGACACCCATATAGTCTTCATCACTGATCTCATTTTTTATACGTTTTCCGTAGGCCTCAAAAGCAGAAACAATGTTTAATTTTTCTCCTTTGTATTTTCCAGAGCGTATGGTTCCTCCATAAACCATGATGCTAGGTCTGTTTACCCTCAGCATGCCCATTACTGCCCCAGGCATATTTTTGTCACATCCCGCTACCGCTATGATGCCGTCAAAAGAATGACCTAAAATAAAAGATTCAATGGAATCAGCTATGATTTCCCTTGATGGAAGACTGTACCGCATTCCTGAGGTTCCCATGGAAATTCCATCACTAATTCCTATTGTATTGAAAACCATTCCTGTCAGCCGGGATTTTACAGTAGCCACTTTGATTGCCCTGGCAAAATCATTTAGGTGCATGTTACAGGGGTTGCTCTCATACCCGCAACTTGCGACACCCACAAATGGTTGTTTCATTTTTTCATCTGAAAGACCGGTGGCATATAACATTGCCATTGAGGCAGGATTTTCCTGATTGTCGCTTACTTCCCAACTGTATTTTTTAGAATTGCTCATCAATTTTTATTCATTTATTAACAACTTGCTTATAAAAAAAAGTGCTTCAACCTAATGAAGCACTTTATTGATTTTTGCCTTTTACAATAGATCAGCGCTTCATCATTTTCTAAATGATAATGACTATTAAAACGACTAGGCTGACGATGTATTGGATCATTTCTTTATTGAAGCATTTTTTTGCTTTCCATTCAATTAATATTATGCAATATTAAAACCCTTATTCCATACTTACAATATTTTATTTCTTTTTTTAATTT
>JBBDSB010000044.1:0-2082 GCA_040905205.1 Cyclobacteriaceae bacterium | reverse complement strand
TTATCCGGTCCACCACCACCCAAAATTCACCTCTTACATAAAACAGGCTGCGGATATGACTGGCTTTTCCCTCCACCTCTTTAAAAGAATTAAAACTTTGGGAAGCAAAATCAAAGGAATCCGTGATTTTTACATATTTTTCATCCAAGGGTTCCTTAGCATGGGTAGGGCCTGCTCCCTGACCATTTCCATCAATGAGGAGTACATTATGCCCTTTACTCCCTCTGGCATAGGGTCGGAACTTCTCGGCTACCGCTCCGGTGTAGGCAAAGCGACCTGCATCTACCAAAAAATCCGTTCCATAAGCTGAAATGGATAGGTGCAATTTATCATTATGCTGGTGTCCACTGCCCCAAGGGCCAATATCGAAAAAGGACCAATGGGCGGCGGCATCATAGCCACTTCTGGACACCAGCTGCCCTGCCCAGGGAAAAAAATAAGAGGGTCCATCCGCAGGTGCTTTACCTTTTTCTCCATTGCTGGCGATATATTCCCAATCCGGCCTGTTAAATTTTTTGGCTCCCTGCAATATAAGTTCACGGTCACTGCCCCTATCCCCATCATTGTTCAGAATGCGGTGACCATCCGGCCTTACTGCTTTGGCAATATAGCCATACATGTTCTCAATCGTTTGTGTAAAATATTCCGGAAGTTTACGGCCCGCCTCGTCGCAGATCGATTTAAACAGTTCGAAATTATGCAATGACACATTGTGGTAATGCGAAGCCAACTCTGTCTGGGCACCATCGGGGTAGACCTGGTCCTGCATGCTTTCCGTCATGGCACCTATGGAATAATCCAACCAGGCCTCCGCCGCTTTGAACTCCGGAAAATAGGCTGCAATGGTGGCCAATGCCGAAATCTCCATGGTCAGCCAGTTGTTGCCACCGTGGAAATTACGGCTGTAGTGAGCGTGGTCCGGAAGGCTGCTGAGCAGCAGCACTTGGGTAGCAGGCGAAAGGTGTTCACTGTTCAATAAACTATAAAAAACACCGGTCCAGACTTTTGCCCTGGCCGCCACTTCAAGTCCTCTCCAAATGGATTCAGATCCTTTTTCTGCCGGATAAGGCATGCTCATGATAATAAAGTCTCTCAGGAACAAGTCTATGTATTCGGCATATTTGGGGTTTCCGGTCTCAAAAAAGGCATTCAACACTGTCCGGAGCTGGCTGTGGCGATTGGAAAGCCAGGCCCATTCCCGGTCATTATTAGGACCTTTGTAGTACCAGTCCCTATGGCCGTTCGGCAATACAGGCACCTTTCCCCTGACATTCTGTATGGTAAAAATATCCCGGAGAATGGTATCTGCTGAGGCATTGGTCTGCCTGGATGGAGTAGGTAATGATTTTCTCAGTGCAGGCGCATGGTCACTTTTCCGGTAATAGTCCAGCAAATTTTCGGCGGCCTGTACCCAATCCTTTTTTTCCTTTGCTTCTTTTACCTTTTCAAGTCCGGGTCTGTCCAAGTCCAAATGATCCAATAGGCCCTTTATTGTTTCCGGATAGGCCTGATAAAGCTCCGCAAGGGTGGTGATTTCCTTCCAGCTCTGCTGGGCTTGAGAATCCTGAAAAAGGAAAACAAAGAAAATGAAGGGGAGAAAAATTTTAATGGTCATTTTTATCATGGTTATTTCATTGGGTAATTTAAACATCATTAATTTCCAAATTGGCATTGGCATTTTTAATTTCTTTCTCACCCTTCCTGCAACAATTCCCTTATTTCCTGCAAAATGGTCCCTGCTTCTTCTTTTCTAAGCTCAAAAGCATCATCATTGGTGGCATTGTTCAGAAAATGGTTCCAGTGCTTTTCCGCTTTTTTCAGGGTGCGGGAGTTGATGTCAAATTCTGTATAATCCAGGTGATTCTTGGCCAAAGCAGAGGCTTTAAAATTGCCGAAAAGGTAAATTCTGAAAAGGTCCACGAATTTTTCACTTAAATCAAACTCCTCCAATAGGGAGACCAGCCCGCCGTTTTGGTTTTTGTTGGCAGGTAGGTGGATCACTTCCAGAAGGACGTCCAGGGATTCTTCCTTGGCATCCATCGTGGCCAGTACCTTTGCGGCCAGGAAGGCATCTTCCATATC
>JBBDSB010000043.1:0-2083 GCA_040905205.1 Cyclobacteriaceae bacterium | reverse complement strand
GAGCTTCATCTGAAAAGGAAGCCCGGTCCATATAGGGCTTGGGGGCATGACCATAGCAGGAATTCAGGTAACCTCTGGTTCGGTTATAATCACTGAACACCTCTTCCATGGTTATCCGCCCATCACTTGGCAGATCCAGCTGCTCATGACAGGAAAATGAAAGGATACAGCTTAAGTATATAAATATGTTTTTAAATTGATTCATTGTCGAATTTTTAAAATGTAACACTTACTCCAAGATTATAAACCCGATAAACCGGAAAGCCGGAATATCCTCCACCCTCTGGACCAAAATCTGCTGTTTTCATGTTATCCCAAGTCAGGAGGTTCTGTCCACTTAAAAGGATCCTAGTGTGGTCAGACCGGATCGCCCGAGAAACTGAAAGTGGCAGGGTATATCCGATTTCAAGATTCTTGAGCCGAATAAATGAGCGGTCAAAGCTTACAAAATCACTGGGTTCATGATTGACAGATCTTGCCAATGATAAGGCCGGCCAGGTAATTTCTTCATTATTCTCAAAGCGTTCTCTGGTCCATGCCTTCTCGTGCAGGCTTCCGTATACGCCATCAAAATCAGTTTCCCAAATGCCGGTACCACCTATGATGGTGGAATACCCGCCGATGCCTTGGAACAGAAAATTAAAATCAAATGATTTAAAATTGAATCCTCCAGAAAAGGCGAAAGTGGACCTGGGCAGGGCTCCTGTACCTATTGGTGCGTAATCCCTTTCATCGATTTGATTGTCACCATTTAAATCCTGATAAATCAGATCCCCAACACGAGGCTCTCCAAAAGCATATTCCAAACCACTTTCTTCCAGTTCTGTTTCTGAGTTAAAAAAACCGTTGCCATTGCTGTAATTCACCAGGTAACCAAACTCCTGTCCATAAGAATAACCTTCTTCCCGATTTCTGAAGGAATAGTCCTCCGTCCTTTGGGCCTCATTCCAATTGATAATGGTATTTTTAGCATAAGTATACATGCCTCCTACATAAGCAGAAAAATCAGGACTGAATACTTTTCGATAATCGGCGGTCATTTCATAACCTCTGTTTTGGAATTGTCCGGCGTTTAGCTGCGGGTAATTGGACAAGGGAACCCCTTGATAGGCCGGGATAGTGGCCAGGGCACTGACGATCATATTGTCCATGTATTCGTCGAAAACATCCACCGAAAAGGAAAATGAATTGAATATACCGATATCCAAACCCAAATTGGCTTTTGTTGAAACTTCTGCCTGAATATTGGGATTGCCTACCTGATTTTCGCTGACCAGGTATTGAAGGTATGCGATAGGGCCTCCCTGACTTGCCGTTACATTATCCAAATAAGCATACCGTGCAATTCCATTTTGATCATTGGCCGTCTGCCCGTAAGAAGCCCTCAATTTAAGGTTACTTAACCAATTGGCCGAATTGGCAAATCTTTCATTGGAAACCACCCATGCACCTGCAATGGCGGGGGTGGCCGTATATCTTACCGCTCTTGCATATTGTTCCGAACCAGAATATCCCACCACCAATTTTAGCAATAAGCGATCATCATAGGCATAATTACCTTCGATTCCTGAATTTACCCTGTTATAGGGAAGCAAGCCGGGGGAGGAAACATCGGCTTTGGTGAGGTTTTGATAAAACATATAGGCTAATCCGGAAACACGGCTTTTACCAAATTGTCTTTCATAATTTAAAGAAGTTTTATAGGTCAAATGGTAATAATATAGATGACCTTTGCTGTAGGCCAAAGGGGTATTCAGTTCAGATCCTTTTTTGTCAAAATCCAGTTCGTCCCAATCGTCGGTTCTCAGCCACCTTTCATAATCCTGGGTCGTTCTCAAACTCCCTACCGAATTGGTCTGATAGGCAAAAACCCCTGTAAGATTGAGTCCTTCGGTTAAAAAACCCATGTCCAGGTCCAGCCCAAACTGGGAGGTGATATTGGTGACCGTATGGTTGATATAGCCAGTGCGGTTTAGCATACCAAAAGTAGGGGAAGCCACCCGCTCTGTGGTAATCACCTGCCCGGCACCTGGAATCTCTTCCCCCGCCTCTGTCAATTCAGGAACCAGCGGTCCGTACATCG
>JBBDSB010000042.1:0-12744 GCA_040905205.1 Cyclobacteriaceae bacterium | reverse complement strand
ATTCTGATCATATGAAATCGAGCATGACGCGAGCGACACACAGAGGGATGATTATAATGGGGAGATTCCCCCGAGGGACAGGCTACCTGCCTGACGGTTTTTCAACCGTCTGGCAGGTGTGCAGGCTATTTATCTACAAAAAAAATTATAAACATATGAAAAACCCCGACACTTCATAAAAAAACCGTAGAGGAGCGAGCTCCCCTACGGCATCAAAAGCAACCTGTCCAAGGCAATCATTGGGGAATGCACCCTGGCAGGCTGGGCTTACCAAAATCGATTATTTAATAAACCAAAGTAAAATTATGAAAAATAAATTACAAAAGACAATCATTATGTTGTCCAAATGCTTTCTATACGGATTGGTCCTGCAGACCCTGCTGCTCAACCTAGTTTTGGCCCTAAATGCAAACGGGCAATATAAAAACATAGAGGAAGTGAGGGTCACCTTATCGGCAGACCAATTAAGTCTAAACCAATTTTTCAGGGAGGTGCAGCGACAGACACCGTTCAAGTTTTCCTATGAATACCGGGATGTGGACCGACAGCAATCGGTAACATTCGCAAAGAATGAGGGCCCGGTCATTGATTTTTTAAGGGAGGTAGCTCAGCAGAGCCAGCTATCCTTTCGGCAGGTAAATCACGGGATTGACGTTTTGAAAAGGAAGGATAGTGGGGTAGAGGTGATGGCTGCTGCTGATGCAGTTACAATTAGTGGAACGGTGGTGGATGAGAATGGGGGCCCTTTGCCTGGAGCAACCATCACTGTAGAAGGGTCCTTATCAGGTACAGTTACAGATATTGATGGTAATTATTCTATTGATGTTGCTGAAGGAGCTGTCTTGGTAGTGTCATTTATAGGTTATAAAACCATCAGAATCAATGTTAGCAGTCAATCTCGAATTAATATTGCTATGGAGCTAGACGAGTCTTCTTTGGAGGAGGTGGTGGTTATTGGTTATGGAACGGTTGAACGACGAGATGTTACCGGTTCAGTAAGTTCGATTCAGTCGGAGCAAATAATACGCACCAATCCAACCCAGACAGCCAAGGCATTGCAAGGTCAGGTCGCAGGGGTAAATATCAAAAGAGTAAGCTCCCAGCCAGGTGCTGAATTTACCATTGATATTCGGGGTTTAAGTTCCATTAGTTTTAACAATGAACCCCTGGTAGTTATTGACGGTGTAATGGGAGGGAAACTGAGTACCCTCAACCCCAGTGATATTGAAACAATCGACGTTTTAAAAGATGCTTCTGCAACCGCTATTTACGGTGCTCGTGGAGCAAATGGAGTTGTTCTTGTCACTACAAAAAAGGGAGTGTCGGGTAAGACTAAAGTTACCTATGACGCCTATGCCGGGGTAAAAGTTGCTCAAATACCAGATTTGTTTACGACTCCGGAATTTTATCGTGCCTACAACGATGTGGTAAAAGCTGAAAATCCAAATGCCAATGTTAGGTGGACAGAACAGGAGCTGTTCAACATTAACGCAGGAAATACTGTCAATTGGAGCGAAGAAGTTACAGCCCCTGCACTACAAACCAGTCATGTGGTTGCTTTATCAGGCGGTAATGAAAATACCACACATTATTTTTCAACGGGATATTTAAATGAAAAAGGGAACATGAAAAATACTGGTTTTGAGCGGTATAGTTTAAATGGAAGTATAGACAGCAAACTAAATAAAGTTGTAAAGGTAGGATTTTCAAATTATTTTACATATACGAAACATGATCTGGGAAGTTGGTCAACCATGGGAAGCGCACTCCGTTCGAGACCAATGGGTTCAATCTATTATGACGATCTTATCAACCCTACTGAAACCAATGATAGAAATGTGGATGGATACGCCATGTGGATGGGTATTAAAGATACACAGACGCCCAATCCTTTGGTGGAAGTACAACCTGATAGATTTCAAAAGGAAAGTAGTGTATCGAACTTTTTAGGAAATGGATATATTGAAATAACCCCTCTTAAAGGATTGTCATTTAAGTCTTCTTTATCAACATCTTTATTTAATAATCGCGATGGTTTTTATCGTGGGACAGATGCAAAAGGCAGGGTAAATAAATCGCCACTGACCTGGAGCAGTAATCAAATGAATACTTCATTCACTTTAGACAATATTTTAAATTATCAACTTAAAACTGGTATGCATAATTTAAATATTACTGCCGCACAGAGTGCGCTGGAGGAAAGATTTGAAATGAGTAGGGTTGATGTTGAAGGCCTTCCATACAATTCCGGATGGTATGCCTTACAAACTGCTGGAATAATTAGGTCGGTAAGCAGCAGGTTGACAGAAAGGTCTATTTTATCATACATGGGCCGGTTTAATTATAGCTTCAACGACAAATATTTAGTGACACTTACTGGACGTAGAGATGGTTCATCGGTACTTGCAGAAGGAAATAAATGGGCTTTTTTCCCTTCAGTTGCCGTTGCCTGGCGTGCCGGCGAAGAATCGTTTATAAAAAACATGAATACTTTCTCTAGCCTGAAATTCCGCCTCAGTTACGGCCAAGTTGGCAATGATGTGGTAGCTCCTTACACTACCCAAGCCTTTTTAAATCAAACTGTATACGACTTTGATGGCAATGCGGCTTTTGGTTACGCGCCCAACAACATCGGAAATGCTGATTTAAGATGGGAGAAAAGTAGTGAAATAAATCTTGGTATTGATATGGGATTTTTCAGAAACAGGGTAGAGGCAAGTATTGAGCTTTACGATAAAACAACAAAAGATCTGATTCAAAACATTGCGCTGCCAACTTTTCTTGGATTTGATGTAGTTACTGCAAATGTGGGAAAAGTAAGGAACCGGGGCGTTGAAATTTCACTCAATACAGTCAATATTCAAACCTCTGACATCAGATGGACAACTAACATTAATTTTTCTGCAAACCGCAACGAAATTTTAGAACTTTATGGGGGAGATGTAACCAGAGATGTAGCCAACAGTCTTTTTGTAGGTGAATCACTTGGGTCTCATTACTGGTACGAGTTTGATGGAATCTGGCAGTTGGACGAAGCTGAAGAGGCAAACAGATACAACCAGATACCGGGGTCAGTAAAAGTTGTCGATCAAAATAACGATGGCCAAATTTCAGCTAATGTAGACAATGATGACAGGGTGATTTTAGGAAACGAATCGCCCAAATGGATAGGAGGTATCAACAATACTTTAAATTATAAGAATTGGGATTTTTCTGCCTTAATCTATACCCGTCAGGGCCTAATGTACCGAAGTAATTTTTTACGTGGAACAATGGGTGAATTGACAAGTAGCCGTTACAACTCCGCGGCACTGAATTACTGGACTGAAGAAAATCCTACCAACGATTATTTTGGGGTTTGGCAACCCAATCCATACCGTGAGGCCATTACGTATAAAGAAGCTAATTTCGTGCGTATTTCAAATGTAACTTTAGGATACACTCTTCCAAAAACAATGCTCGACCGTTTGAATTTTAGTAATTTTAGACTTTACGTACAGGCAGACAATCCATTTATTTTTACAGAAGAGAGGAATCATTGGTTTGATCCGGAGTATAACAAAGGCATGTTCCAAGATGATTTTCCTTTCTCTACTTATATTTTTGGAGTAAGCGTTTCATTTTAAAAGTAATTTGAATAATAAAAAAATAATACTATGATAAAGATTAAAATATACAATTTTATCTTTGCCTTTATGCTTGTTTTAATGAGTGTGGGGTGCGATGATTTCTTAACGGAGGTATCAGTAACAGATATTACGGCTAATTCATACATAATAAACGAAGCCGGTTATGAAGATTTGGTAAAAGCCGGTTACCCGACATTGCGCGATATAATTCTACAATATAGACTTGTTTTGCCCGGAACTGATATCTTTCAGGCCGGAGAATGGAGCGAAATAGTTGTAGGTGACGGGCCTGTTTATGATACCTATAATGTCGGTTTTAATTCATTCCTGGGTGATTTGCAATCATTCTGGACTCTCCTTTACAAGCAAATAGGACGAACAAATACTGCCATTGGCCGTGCTGATGCAATTGAATATGCTGATAATGCAAAGAAAGCAGTTCGTGTTTCTGAAGCGAAATTTTTACGTGCTTTGAGTTACTTTTATCTCGTTCAAACATGGGGTGATGTTCCCATGCCACTTACAGAAGTTGTAACTCCTGATAGAGATGTAGTTAGGGTACCATCTTCAGAAATCTACGCGCAGATTATAAAAGACCTTACTGAGGCTGAAGCTACACTGCCGGTAACAGCTACCGATTATGGTCGGGCAACCAAAGGGGCTGCACAATTTTTGTTGGCGCGCGTTTACCTCACCCGAGGGTGGAATTTTAAAAATGCATTGGGCGGTACAGATGCTGATTTTCAGGCTGCCCTTAGTTGGGCCGATAAAGTTATTGCTGCTTATCCACTTGTACTGGAGTATAAAACGCTTTTTCCAAAGCGTGAAAAGAATCCTTTAAATCAATATACCGGCCCACAAGATGCGAAAAACAGTGAAGTAGTTTTTGCCATTCAATATAGCGATAACGTATTGACCAATACCAATGTAACCGGTGGGGACCCCGGAAATCATTATCATTCAATTTTCCCGGGTTATGCGGCAGATGTTGGTGGTTCCGGCAGAACCAGCGATTACAACAGGCACCTGAATCAAAATATCCCGTCTCCCTCATTATATCGTCTTTTTGATCCACAAAACGATAGCCGTTACCAACATGACTTTTTGGATGTGGCTTATTCATTAAAATCCGTTTCAAATTTTGCATACAGTTTCACCGATCCAAACCTGACAGTTAGTTATGCTGCGGGTGATACTGTTTGTTACTGGACTCCTTGGAACCGACCGGCTTACGGTGCAGAAAAAGGAATTGATGAAGGTGGTTCCAAACCGTATGCTGTCATGAATCTCGATCAGCAAATAAGCGGAGTTCCTGCTTCCCGGCTTACCGATCCTACACCACCATTCTGGAAATTTTGGGAGCCAAATATCGAGTATGGCGACGGTCACGGTACATTCGATTTTGCTTTGTTCCGTTCAGCGGAAGCATACCTGATTGCCGCTGAAGCAATTTTAAAAGGGGCAAGCGGAGGCGCTTTGGGTAGCGCAGATGTTTATTACAACAAAGTGCTCGATCGTGCAGTTGGCGTTGGCGTAAATCCAATGCGTGCCAAATATCCCGAAGATATTACTTCTATGGAAGTCATTTCTTACAGGGCAACTCCTGCAACCATTTCCATCGATATGATTTTAGATGAAAGGGCACGCGAATTACTCGGCGAATTTGGCCGTTGGTTTGATCTTAAAAGAACCGAAAAATTAATCGAACGTACAAACAAGATGAATTTTTGGACAAAAAACGATGGTAGTTTAGAAGACAAACACCTGCTACGTCCGATTCCACAGTCCGAAATTGATCGTTCCTCATCTAAAGTTCCACAAAACGACGGGTACTAATATCCTTTTAGTATAGTTAGATACCAAGGGAGAAGAAGATAAATCTTTTTCTCCTTCTTTTTTTTAAAATCAATTTAATAATAGATAATGTACCAGTTAATTTAAGCTATTGCAACAAAAAAAAATAAAAAATAAATTATTATTCATTGATTAAAAATCACTAATCATGAAATTTTTTTTTACAGTACTTTTTATTTTATGAATTTCAGTACAAGTTTCTGCAAATATTACATCCAAACAAGTAGTTGGAAAATGGAATTATACTGTTGTAACAGAAATGGGTGATATGAATGGAGTTCTAAAATTTGTTGAAAAAGAAGGTAAACTTACCGGTGAAGTTATTCCAGATGATGGAGGTGTGTTTCCAATGACAAAGGTTGAAATTAAAGAAGGAGATGTTCTCTATTTCGAATTGGTATTCAAATACCAATTGTTAAAAACAACCTTAAAAGTTGACGGAGAGAAATTCAAGGGAAGCGGCTATAGTTATGATGGTGAATTTGAATTATTTGGCAAGAAATCACGGGAGTAATTAAAATAATTTAAATGTAAAGGAGAAAATTATAAAGGTCAACCCTGAAGTGTATGGTTGAGGTACATCCCATTAGTTCAAAAATTCAATTTGTATTATTAATTTTAATATTTAAACAAGACAACTCATGACAGAAGTGATTAATTTTAAGTCTTTTGAAGTAACAAAAGGAGGAGAAAGCGGAGATCTACTGAGTAATAAAAAGGAGGATATCAAACTTAAAATCGGATTAATAGCATGTGGCTATTTTGAATATTGGCGGATGTACAAAGGATTGCGGGATCAGGTGATAAATGATATGCAATATATTGCTGACCGGTTATTAAAAAAGCACAATATTATTTATCCTGGATTTATTGAAACACTCGATGGTGCTGACGAGGTTGGCAAAATTTTAAAAAAAGAGCATGTTGACATGGTTATCATTGCTGAAGGTACTTACTGCCCTGATTATTTTGTTCACCAGGCTCTTATGCATATACCTGGTAACACGCCCCTGATTTGCTTTGCCTCACAGGCACATTCTGATATTGATTTTAATTCTGGCTATGATCAAAGCCTCCGCAATTCTGGTCCGATGGGGCTGATTCAGTTAACCGGTGGATTCAGGAAGATGGGCAAGTTTGAAAAATATGAGGTGGTAGCTGGTGCCATTGATGATTCTGAAGCTTATGAATATATTGACCGTCTTATTCAGGTATTTACCACAATCAAAAATCTGAAGATGATGACCGTAGGTCTTGTTGGCCATGTTTTCCGTGGTATGTATGACTTCAATTTCGATAAAACTGCTGTTACCGGAAAGTTTGGTCCGCATGTAATGGATATTAATATCGACCATTTGATGAATATTTATGATGAAAATGGTAACTCAGATCCACGTATAAAAGCCCTATGCGAGAAGTCAAAATCAGAATATACGGTTGTTGACCTAAAAGATGAAGACATCATGAGGTCGGCGCGTCTGGGTGTAGCACTGCAGGACTTGATTGAACGGTATAGACTTAATGGATTGGTATTACTTGGTCAACACAACATAGAGGTAAAAGCCAATGCATCCTGTTATCTTGGACTTGCAGAAATACTTTCAAACGATCAGGCTATCGCTGTTACCGAAGGCGATGTATTAGGCTGCATATTGAGTAAAGTATTAAAGGACTTTACAGGTCACACACCGTTTTTTGGAGAGTGGGAGGAAATAGACACTTCATTGAATGCAGTAATGCTGCTGGGTCATGGTTTTATTGATCCCCGCGAGTGCCGTTCGGATCGGCCTGTATATATTAAACCTGCCTGTGAGAACTGGGGATTTGAAGGTAATTCAGTTGGTTTTGAAGCTTCATACCCACCCGGCCCGGTTACTATGACCCACGCTATCCATGATACAAAGGGTTGGCGACTGCTCATAAGCGAAGGAGAATTACTGGATACCCCACCTATGAGCATTAACGAATCATCCATGATTGTTAGGGTTGATAAACCGGTAAAACAGTATTTCGAGGAATTGATGCGCTATGGTTTTAGCCACCATTCCATAGCAGCACCTGGTTGGGTAGGTAAACAATTAGAGTGTTTTGCCAGACAACTTGATATTGATGTTTGCTGGCTTTAAAAATCCGAACTATTGATCCAAAAAAAATATATAATGAAAATGCAAAGAAGAAAATTTATTCATAAGACAGGAGTTGCAGTTACTGCAATTACTGCTCTTCCATCAATGGTAATAGGAAGTAGTATAAAGAACAATAAAAAGGGGGCTGATGAAATTATAAAAAAACTTTCCTTATTAAATGATAATGATGTTGCCGACTATTTGAGCAGGCAAGTAAGTAACTTTGGAGATAGGTGGGATGGTGGAGTAGAGGATAAGTATAAATTAGCCAATGCTCACACTACTAAGGAATTAATTAGTGTGGCAGGGAGTGCCTATGCTTCTGAGTTTTCAAATTACTATCTCTCTCCTGATCTAATTCAACCAATTGAGCGAGCTGCCGCATGCTTAGTAAATATTCAGCACGATGATGGTACGATTGATCTGCATAGTACGAATTTTCATTCTACTCCGGATACAGCATTTATAGTCAATGATTTATGCCCGGTTTTTATTTGCTTAAAGCAATTGAACAGAGCGGACTTAAAAGGAGCACTCAATAGTTTGGAAATTTTCCTTTCCAGGGCAGGCGAGGCATTTGCAGTTGGAGGAATACACACTGCAAATCATCGTTGGGTTGTTTGTTCTGCTTTGGCTTGGGTGCATCATCTTTTTCCTTCTCAAAAATATGTAGATAGGATTGATGAATGGCTAAGTGAAGGCATTGATTTTGATCCGGATGGTCAATATAGTGAAAAAAGTGTAGGAGTCTATTCTCCAATTGTCAATACCATGTTCATAACAATTGGGAGGTTACTGAATCGCCCTGAACTGCATGAATATGCCAGAAAAAATCTTGAAATGAGTTTGTATTACATTCAACCCGGGGGAGAGGTAGTAACTGATGCATCGGGCAGACAAGATAGCGCTTACACAGCATATGCTGACTGGTATTATTACGCTTACCGGTATTTGGCGATTACAGATAATAATCCTGAATTTTCGGCAGTTTGTAAATTGATAGAGCGCAATATGCCAGAAAAAATCATCTGGTGTTTGCCCTATTTAATGGAGGATTCAATTTTCCACAAAGCTTTACCAAAAGCTTCGGAAATACCTTCAAACTATTTTAAACGATTCAGTTACTCAGGTCTGTTTAGAATCCGGCGTGGTACTACAGATATTACCATCATCGAAAACAATCCCACTTTTCTTTCCTATAGAAAAGGTGATGCCATTTTGCAATCGATCAGATTAGGAGCATCCTTTTTTGGGTCAAGGGGGCGGTTCATTTCTGAAAACTGTGTGGTCAAGGGCAATAAAATAATACTGTCAAAATCAAAAACACATGGCTATATGCAGCCGATCCCTAAAGAGGGAAGAACTGGTGATGTGTTTTGGGGTAGTCAATCGCTTGCTGAGAGAGAGAAGTCAGAACTACAAACCATCAATTATCGAGTGGAAATTGTTGAATCTGATGGAAAAATATTAATGGAATTAGAGATCACAGGTACGGATTATGTGCCCGTTTCATTGGAGATGAGTTTCAAGCCGGGGGGCAAGCTGAAAGGGTTAGTACCAGACAGTAATGCTGAAGATTCCTATTTTCTTGAAAGTGGAATGGGGCAATATATAGTAGGAGAAGATGTTATCAATTTCGGCCCTGGCGCCAATTCTCATAAATGGGCTCAGATGCGTGGAATGCTTCCAAAGCAAGATGGACACAGTGTGTATATAACTGGATATACACCATTTAAACATACACTGGAAATTTATTAATACTTTAAAATTGATAAAAAAATGTTATCAAGAAGAAAGTTTTTAAATCAGACATCTACAGGCGTGTTGGGAACGATGATGGTTCCAACATTTATACAATCCTGCAATAGACCTGGCAGGATGGAGTTGAACATTGATTGGAAGGACTTTCTTTCCCATCACGATATGCTCTGGAAGCGCTTACCTACCAACTGGGAAGAGGCTCCATGGACAGGCAACGGAATGCTGGGGTCGATGTCGTGGATCGAAAATGATACACTGCGTTTGCAGGTCTTCCGTGGCGACGTGCAGGCTCATCGGCCAATGACGCAGGGATTTAGTGGTTTTACCCGTGCACGGTTGCAGATTGGATCGTTTTATCTAAAACCGAAAACGCAACCGATCGACTGTGATCTGCGGTTGTCACTCTACGATGCGGAAGTGGTTGGCACCATCAAAACAGGTAAAGGCGATCTGAATATCCGTCAATTCACGCACTCGGAGGATATGGTTATTATTACAGAGCTGGAATCAATCGAAGGTGCTGAACCGGTAACCTTGATATGGGATCCGGCCTCTTCCATGCCGACCCGGCGTGGCTACGCAAAAACCGAAGCAGATCTTCCCCACGTTCAGAAGTATTACGAATCCAAATATCCAACTGAAGTGTTCCATCCAAACCCGGATCCGGAAGTCAGGGAGGTAGACGGCGTGAATGTTTGTATCCAGGATATGCTTGGAGGCTCTCGCCACGTTACGGCATGGAAAATGATTAAAACCGGGGAGGGGAAACAGCGTCTGGCGGTAAGTATCGCTAACCGCTGGCCGAAAGAAACCAACGATCCTTTGGCTGAGGCTGTAGCAGCGGTCACTAAGGTCTGTGCTCTGGATGGGGACAGCTACAATGCATGGAAACAGAAGCACTACGACTGGTGGCATTCCTATTATCCGGCCAGTTTTGTCAGTGTGCCGGATACGGAGGTTGAGACGGTTTATTGGACTACCATGTACAAACTAGGTTCCGCCACACGACCCGATCGAGCGATGATTGACACTGCGGGCATATGGCAGACACCATCGAAGTGGGCGGACTCGCACTGGGATTTCAACATACCTTATTGTTATTATCCGCTACCAACTGCTAACCGGGTTGAACTGGGCCAGTCTCTGATACGGAAATTCAACAAGTACCAGGACAACCTTATCAAAAATGTCCGGCCAGTAGGATGGCAAGAGGATTCGGCCTACCTGCCAGTGAATACCGGGCATGATTTGTATCAGCCTATAGATATTGACGCCAGAAACTTCCAAAACACTGGTGGACATTTGGTCTGGGCAATGCATGCTTGTTGGTTGATCTACCGTAGTAGCCTGGATGAAGATATGCTTCGGGACACCATTTATCCCATTATGAAGCGTGCTGCGAATTATCAGATACACCGTTTAGAGAAACGTAACGGGAAATACCATGCGCCTAAATCTCACTCACCCGAATATGGTGATGCGCCGGATGCAAACTATGAATTGTCGATGCTCAGATGGGTTTGCCATGCCATAATAACGGCGGGAACACGATTGAATGTTATGAAAGATGAATTGGCGAAATACCGCGACATCCTCGCTAACCTCATAGATTACCCTGTGGATGAGAGAGGCTTTATGGTCGGCTCAGATATGTCGTTTGATAGACCCCACCGACACTGGTGCCACCTGCAGATGATGCACCCTTTGCAATTGGTGACTGGAAAAACGCCGGAAGAGCGGGAGCTGATGATGCGCTCCATGAAAAACTTCGACGAGGTTAATCGCGAAGGCGGCGCAGCAGCATTCACCTTTAATGGACTCAGCGCCATGTGGGCATTGCTGGGTGATGGGGATCGGGCGCTGCATGAACTGCATCGTTTTATGAAATGGCACAATCTCTGTGAAAACAGCATGTACCAAGAGGGTGGCAACGCCTGTTTGGAGAGCCCTGTCTATGCAGCCCATAATCTACATGAGATGTTATTGCAGTGTTACGACGAGTTTCCCGAAAGCGGCAGGATACAGGCGACTATTAGGGTTTTCCCAGCAGTACCAAAGAAATGGCCTGATGCGGTATTTCATGATTTGCGTACCAGTGGTGCGTTCCTCGTCAGTGCGGTCTACAAGGATGGTCATACCCAATGGATGAGCATAAAGAGTCTTGCCGGGGAGCCTTGTCGCATCAAACCGAACCTGCAGGGTCAAGTGCTTATATCAGGAAAACGGGAATTCACATTAGGTGATTTGGGCGACGGAGTCTATTCGCTGGATCTCAAGAAAGGTGAGGAAGTACTATTGTATTCTGACAATACTTTGCCAGAATTTAATATTGCACCATTACCGGTTCAGATAGAAAAATGTAATCGTTATGGACTGAAGGAGTTTTCAGGATGATATACAAAAACCAAGTAACTGGCTCAATAAATTTGAAAAACAGTAAATAGGTATTTATGATCGGGATTATACTAATTTGACCGGAATCCTGCTTGCCTGGCAGCAGGTGAATAGTTCTTGAACTATGACCGAACTATGTTCGCTATAAATTTTTCAAATTAGATACTTAAGTAATTTAAAAGTTATGAAAAAATCCATGTTATTAATTCAAACAACAATCTTTCTATTTCTTTTTTTGAACGTCATAGATTCAAATGCACAGATTCAAAAAGATAAAGGTGTTTTCGAATATCAAAATCCCATCCGGAACGGAATAGATAAAGGTATGAGAGATTGTCAGGTGTTTCAGGATGGAGGGAAGTATTACCTAACGGGAACCTCATATCCATTTTGGTACTGGAACAATCAGAAAAATCCCGGTGTAAAAATATATTCCTCAGATGATCTCCTTAATTGGAAATTTGAAAAGTTATTGATAGATCGGAGTAAGTTAGATTCTACCGTATGGTACCTGGACAGGTTCTGGGCTCCTGAAATTCACAAGATCAATGGTAAGTACTACCTTACTTTTAATTGCAAAAATGAATCAACTGTAAATTACAGGGTTGAGAGTCTTCATGGCGGTGTTGCTGTGGCAGACAATTTGCTTGGCGAGTACACAGTGATAACCCATGATGAGCCATTACTGAGGGGTAATGATCTTACATTATTTGAGGATGACGACGGAAAAGTTTATGCCTTTAATAACCACGGCGCGATCATCTTTGTGTCAGAAGTCGATATGCAAAATATAAAGCCCATTGGGAATCCAAAGCAATGTATTACAGCCGGGAATTTGGAGAATGGAGATTGGGACGGCAAGAGCATAGAAGGGGCGTACTGTATAAAGCGTGATGGACAGTATTATCTTTTCTATTCGTCCTATACCCGGGGCTACGAGATCGGCTATGCCACGGCAGACCACCCTCTGGGGCCATGGA
>JBBDSB010000041.1:0-2088 GCA_040905205.1 Cyclobacteriaceae bacterium | reverse complement strand
CCATTTGAAATGGCCGAACGAAACCGTTTACAAAAACGTTTTATTACGTATTTCCAAATTGGGCCGGCATTACAAATGCATCGGATCCCATTCTGCCTCAATATATGGGATGTAGAAATATTCTACACCCAGCCTATGCTGGGTGAAATTTGAAATTTCACCCTGATATTTTCGGTGTTTTAAACAGATAAAGCTTACAAAAAGACCATTTGAAATGGCCGAACGAAACCATTTACAAAAACGCTTTATTGCGTATTTTCAAATTGTGCCACATTACAAATGCCTCAGATCCCATTCTGCTCCAATATAAGGTTATGGCCAATGGGGAAAAAATCCTGCTTCCTTAGATAGAAAGGTGTTAAAAAAGTGTTATATTGTTATAGATATTAAAAACTATGGTGACAATAATTAAAAAAGGGACTCCAAAAAACGAAGCAAAAAAGCTTATCGATGAAGCCGTTGCTAAAGCTGCCAAAAAAGATTTAAGAAAATATGCTGGAATTTTAAAAACGGAAATTGACCCTTTAGAATATCAAAAACAAATTAGGAATGAATGGGAATAAACTTTTTGTGGACACGAATATTGTCCTATATTTTTTAAAAGGCGACCCCGAAATAGTTGATTTAATATCAGATAAAGATTTAGTGGTTTCCGTAATAACAGAAATTGAACTTTTATCTTTTCCTCATTTAACTGCTGAAAGTGAACAACAAATTAAAAATCTCTTAAAAGATTGTACAATTCTTGACTTAAAGCAAGAAGTCAAAGAACTGACGGTCGAACTTAGGAGGAAATATAAAATTAAACTACCTGATTCTATTATTGCAGCATCGGCGTTCATTCAGAAAATCCCTTTATTGACGAGTGATAAGGGGTTTAAAAAGATTGAAGAATTGGATATCTTGATATATGAATTATAATACCACATGGCACACACTGCAAATACTCGACCACCGGGTGCAGTGGGAGCCGAGAGTGCAGCGCTTTAAGCTATCTTAGGTTCCATTGGATAGTTTCTGTTTCAATACCGTTGGCCTGAGCATTTGCCAGACGGATGTAGAAGAATTCTACACCCAGTGTTCATGATCGCTGGGTGGGTGGGGAACTGGGTAAAATTTGAAATTCCACCCTGATATTATCGGTGTTTTAAACAGATAACGCTTACAAAAAGGCCATTTGAAATGGCCGAACGAAACCGTTTACAAAAACGTTTTATTACGTGCCTTCAAATTAGGCCGGCATTGCAAATGCATGGCTTCCGTTCTTCCTCAATAAAAGGGATGCGGAAAAATTCTCACACAGTGCGCGTTTAGCTCCTTTTGGGATAATTTTTGGGAACAGACTTATTCCGGTCAATAGATCAAAATAAATTTCTTAAAGAAAACTGGCCGGATATTTTCCCAAATTGGAATATTATAAAAAAATGGTTAAAAAACGCTGCTTGGAAATCGGGATGATCCCTTCATTTTCATAGTAATAGCGGCTTAATACTTTCCTCAAATCCTTAATGGCCAGCTTCAAATGGACCTCCACGGTTCTTTCAGATATTTCCAAAATCTCCCCAACCTGTTGGTAGGTCATGTTTTCATCTTTGACCATTTTAAAAACAAGTCCGCGCTTTGGCGGCAATTGTTCAATGACTCGTTCAAGTAACCTCCCTAAATCATGGTTGATCATGCTTCTTTCAGGATCATTTTGATCGGTGTAGAGGTAATCCTGAATATCATCGACCAGCACATTACCCGAATCCCGATTTTTATTATTTTTTAAATAATTTAAGGCTTCGTATTTCACCATTTTAAAAAGGTATCCTTCAAAATTCCGAATAGCCATTAGGAATTCCCTCTTACGCAATAACTTCAGAAAAACCTCAGCTACCACTTCCTCCGCCTGGTCAAACCTGGGAACAAAAAGCAGGGCCAGTTTGATCAAACGGGTATGGTAATGATCAAAAAATAGTGAAAACGAACGTTCATCGTTCTTTTCCACAATTTTTTTCAGTAGAAATCTAAGTTTTATTGGGTCCATTGCATCCTCAAGGTATCAAAAATATTTGAATTTGATAAGGAGGCAATTATAAAAAGTTT
>JBBDSB010000040.1:0-12813 GCA_040905205.1 Cyclobacteriaceae bacterium | reverse complement strand
TACCGCTGCCCCCATCTTTGCATGGATCATAATTCACAACCAGGAACAAGATCGGTTATGGCATTGGAGAGACTGGAATAGAAAGGAAATGCGGTAAGGATAGAATCAGAAAGAGGTATTATACACATAGAAAATGAGAGGAAACCATTGGCCACGTGGAAGCGGCAAAATTATTTGCCTTTGTTTGGAGATGCTGAGGAAGAAGGGACAATGATCAAGACCTTACCTGGTCAATAAATATAAGCTGGTAAAATAATGGGGTTTGGAACGATCAAGCTTAAAAGAGCAACGGGGTTTTTACATTCTCCTAAATTAATTTTCCTTTTTATTGGCTTAGGGATAGAAATGGAAATCCTTTTTTCGGGAGGGCACCGGGAGGAAAAAGATTGGAATGGAAACGAAGTGGTTAAAAAGAAAATCCAATTAAAGATTGTTTTTAAATGATGTTTGCTTTACTAAAACATAACAATGGCTACGAATAAATCTTGAGTTTTACGCACTTTTACTCTCAAGGTTTGTTTTTTGCTCATCCCATACCATTAATTTATATTCTTTTGGAGAACATTTGTACATTTTACGAAAAGCTGTTGCGAAATATTGGCTACTGGAAAAACCACATTCATAACAGATATCGGTTATATTTTTATTCTCCTCATTTTTTAATAATTGCGCCGCGGCCTCTAATCTGATACAATTTAAATAACTAATTGGGGTTAGGTTTGTCAGTTTTTTACTATATTTTGTCAAGCTTGTAATGCCCAACCCACAATGAACGGCCATTGACTCTAGCGTCCAAGGTCGATCGTAATCAATCTTCAAATACTGTAAAAATAACTCTACAGTCCGGAGATTATCCGTCAATGAATCATCCAGTTTTATATCTTCTTTTTCATCGTTAAACATTTCAAGTACCAACAATAATAATTCGTTGATTAATAAATTAAGTCTAGAATGAGGGATTTTTTGTTGTGACTCCTCAAGACAAACGCCTATTTTTTTAAAGCAATGGTTAACTTTGTTATTAGTTGACCAAACAGCTTTTTCATTTTGTCTCAAAATTTTCGTGAGAGTTTTTAAGTCTTCTTGAGCAAGCATAATCCAATCAGGCCATTTCCAATTTTGATGGGGTTGTCTCACCCCTACATCAATAATTAACCAATATAATTTGCCTATTTCAACATTTGGATTTCCTACTTTATGAGGCTGCCATGGCCGAGTTATGGTTAAATCTCCTGATTTTAAAAAGTAATTCTTCTTACCTAATGAGAAATCTAAATTACCTGAAGCAAGAAAAGTAAATTCGATCCCTTCATTTCTGTGCCAATCAAGTCCCCAGTTTTGTTTAACTTTTGCATCCCAAAAACCCAAACTATTAACTCCTGGCAACACTTTGTCAGGAATCTCTTTTCCTGGATAGTTAAACCTTTTAAGGGCTGCGAGTTTTATATTTCCAATTTCAACCGCCTTAATTAATGGATCGCAGGAATCTGAATGGTATATTTTATCGAGTTCCTTATATCTTGGTATATTGGTTTGCAATTAGTTATTGGGGTTAATTTAATGGGGAATTTAATAAAAAAATAATTTAAGGACAATTTTTTTGAAATTGTAAAAACTATTTTACTCAAATTTTTGGAATTATTCTAATCTTATTTTAAACCCAAAATATATCTTACCATTTCTCTAGCTTCTTCTTTTGTGTGCTGAGGATGGGCACTCATTGGATTTTGTCCCCAAACTCCAGCACCACCATTAATTATTTTATCAGCCAACATTTCAATGTTTTCTGGTTCTGGCTTATAACGAAATGCGATGTCGATATAAGAAGGACCAACCGATTTTTGGTCAACTAAATGACAGGCTTTGCAATCACTTTTAGAAACTAAAAACTTTCCAGGCTTTTGATTTATTGTCTCCTGTTCTTTATTATTAGGATTTTCCATTTCCACAAAGATCTCTGATTGATTTTGTAATAAATTCTCATGGAACTCCAGCCGACTAAGCCTTGCATTTGTGTTGGGTGAATACCAAACATTTCCATATTCCAATATATATAAGGCACCATCAGGACCCAATTCCATGTCAATAATTTTTTCAAAATCAGTGGAAGGCATAAATGGTTCCATACTGGAATAATTGCCTTCATTATCCATTCTCACTACCATGATCCAATTTCGCATCCAATCATAAATGAAAAGACTTGAGTCATAATACTTAGGCAATTTCAGATCAGATTTCAAGTTTAGATCGAAATGATATACAGGGCCGGCCATGGCTGTACGCCCTCCCTGTCCTAATAGGGGAAACTTTGCTGTTCTCACGTATGGATAATAAATGAAAGCTCCTTTGGCAGGTGGCAGTATTTTATGTCCTGTGTTTCGGGGAGAGGTATTGATAGGGGCTTGTATATCGTAATAGTCACCAATTCTTTCGTTATCAAAATTCACATGGGTGTAAGGACGGTTGTTTCCAACAAAATATGGCCATCCAAAATTACCAGCCTCACGAGCCTGATTAATTTCATCATATCCTCGTGGTCCCTGAATACTATCCTTCCCTGCATCCGGACCTACATCTCCCCAAAATAACCATGAAGTTTTCGGATCAATGGAGATCCGAAAGGAATTTCGTGTACCCATCACATATATTTCTGGGCTACCTTGGCTATCATCTTTAAACAGATTACCCTTAGGAATAGTATAGCTGCCATCGTCTTCTGGATGAATCCTCAAAATCTTACCTCTCAAATCCTTTGTGTTTCCAGATGAGCGTTGAGCGTCAAAGTCTATTCTTCCTGGTCTTTCATCAAGTGGGGCATAACCTTTGGAGTCCCCAAATGGGTTAGTGTTATCTCCAATGGCAATAAAAAGATTTCCATCAGGATCAAATGCCAAAGAACCTCCTGTATGATTGCTTTCCGAATGTTCTTTGTGAACTTTGAGAAGTATTTTTTCAGATTCGGGGCTTAATAATCCTTCATTATTTAAGGTGAAGCGGGAAAGGTGATAGTTAAATGCCTTATAGGGGGCGGAGTAAAACACATATATCCAGTGATTATCTTCAATATTTGGATCAAGGGTTAGACCTAATAAGCCGTCTTCATATTGATGAAACACCGGAATAGTTCCGACAACCGTAGCCTCACTCGTTTTTTGATTAAATACTCGTATTTTCCCTTTTCGTTCTATGTAAAAAATACGACCGTCTTTGGCAATTGCCAATTCCATTGGTTCTTCTACATATGAGCTGTCCAATAAAATATTTCTGTGAAAATGCACTTCTCCAGGATATGGTAAAATAGTGGCCTTTTTGTAATCAAAGGTTGAATTATCTCCCATGACATACTCTAGTCCACCTAAAATGTGGGATATAAAAGTTCTGTCTTTGTATGCTTCTGGTCTATGCCCCAAGGCGGTATAAAAAGATCTTCCACCGTCGAATTCCTGACACCAAAAAATTGGGTGGTTGTCACCGTGTTTTCCTCCTTGGAAGGAACTTTCATTTACCGTTGCTAATATTTTAATATTTGGACTAATGGATTCGAAATTGTACCACTCCTCTGTATGCTCCCATGGAAAAGGAAGTTCTCTGTTAACCGGATGATCTTTTTCTGTAACATAGATTTCTCCTGTTTGAAGCTCCGGTGGATGACTTTCAAATCGTGCACCTATCAATTTACCATACCAGGGCCAAGTATATTCTGCTCCACTGGCTCCATGGATACCCAATATACCACCGCCAGCTTGTACATATCGCTGCAAAGCCGCTTGTTGAGCATGGTCTAAAATATCCCCCGTGGTACTAAGAAATACTATTGCGCTATACTTTTTCAACGAATCATCATTAAAAAAAGCCGCATTTTCAGTCGTATCAACCATAAAAGCATTTTCAACTCCCAGTTTTAAAAACATATCCTTCCCATCTTCAATGGAGGCATGTCGGAATTCTACTGTTTTGGAGAATATTAAAATGCGTTTTTCTCGTTCATTTTCTTGTTTGCAGGCGGATATAATTATCAAAAGCACCAAGTACCTTAAAAATAGGTTACGATGTTTCATTTTTAACTGGGTTTGTTAAATATAGAAGCAGCCGCGCCTAAGGTCGGCTGCTTCTATATACATTGAATTATTCAGCACCTAAGGTTTTTAAATATTTATAACTTTCTAGAACTGCCTCCTCTCCGGCAACTTCAAGAGTGGAATAGCCATCAAATCCAGCCTTCACAAGTTCATTATAAATATTTTCGATACCTACTACTCCTTTGCCTAACGGAATAAGCGCCATACCGCAACCGAAAATTTCCCCTCTATCTTCAATGTATTCCGCAGGTAGATCTTTCCAATGTACGTGTTCGATTTTACTGCCTAGCTTATGAATCATTTCAACAGGTTCCCCCCCACCTAGCCATAGGTTACCTGTATCTAGATTAACTCCAAGTGCATCAGAGTTACAAGCATCTATGATTCTTTCCATGGTAGACACAGAATCCGTAAATTTCCCATGAGGCTCCAGCAAAATTTTAACCCCATAATCCTGAGCCATTCGCAGCGGTTCCCAAAGCTTTTCACGTATTGAAAATATACTCTCATCCATAGTAAGGCTTTTACCAAACTCTGTATGGGCATCTCCCTCTGTAGTAATTACATGTTTCACCCCAATTGACGCTGCCATTCTTATGGCTTTTACAATTTGAGAAGTGCCATATCGCCATGGAGCCGAAGGATCTAATAAAGTAGCATGTGCACATACGCTGGTAATTGTTATGCCATTGGATTCAAATAACCGTTTTAGGTCAAAAGCATTGGCATCTAGACTTGCCACAGCATTGAATCCAAAGTGAGAGCCCAAACATGCACCGTCTGCATTGTCAGTGATATCAGCATATTTAAAGCCCCATTCTTTAATTTGATTAACCTGCTTATCTAAAGTTTGGAATGGGTTAATAAGAGCAAAACATCCAATTTTAATAGCCATAAAGTAATTTTTTAAGTTGAAATAAATTCGTGCTTCTAAGTAGGTCCGTTAGTTCATTTTCGAGCCTGTAAACTGAAATTTGCGGATAATTATAAAGTTGAAAATTTACCTTTCCCAACCGACATTCTGAATCAGCAGACCATCCGAGAGATTTATTTCATCCCATGGAATTTGCTGTAATCCTGATGTTTTTAGGACATTAGCTCCATCTACGATAATATTTGTACTCCCATAAATGTTCGGCCCATCTTTCACTACTATTCCTGGTGCAGGAATGGTAAGTATTTGTGCCGCTTTCTCAACACCTTGTCTCAAGACATCAAAAAAACGAATTCCTTCACCAAAAAACTCTAAATGCCGCTCGTACATAATATTATCGTATGTTGGCTGCAAAGGATTAGCATTCACATAATCCTGTCCGTAAGCCCTAAGTCGAACGGCATTTAGATTTGCTTGGGCCTCAATACCCATTTCTGCTGCCATCAATAAAACATCAGCATATCTAATAATAATAAAATCCTGATACCATGAATTAGGCCAACCACCTCCGCCCCGTAATGAGCCATCTTGCAGGCCCGGCCTGGCATTTAGGGGAATATACTTTTTGTAGTAAAACCCAGTGAAGGACCGTTGATCTCTTGAACTCCATAAATTGTAACCTTCTTGACCTCTTTCAAGAAGAAGATTCAGTAGAGAAGCACTTCTACGGGTATCATTTTCGTCAAACAAATCCCATCCTTTTGCAAAAGGAAGTCCAATTCCCCAACCTGTACCATAAACGCCATCAGAATTCACTTGACGTGGTCCTACCCATTTTGAAAATCCATTATGATTTCCATTGAAGTAAGTAGCTTTCATTGACATGATTACCTCAGAATTATTTTCACCTGCGTAACCTGGGAAATTGGGGTCTAATCTTTGTGCCTCTGCTGAACCTGTAGTCCATAAGGATTGAAAATTAGGAACTAAGGAGAATCCTCCATTATTAATGATGTCGGTTAAATATCCTTTTATATCGTTTTCTGACAACACCCCATTAATTTTCGTTATTAAACCAACTTTATCCACCGAACCTCTGCCGACGCCCAAAGGTATTTCTTGATTGGATTTGCCAAAATAACCGGTAGCATATAAATAAACACGCGCTGCTAAAGCTTTCGCAGCCCATTCAGACATTCTGCCTGTTGATGTATTTGGCGAATAGCTTCCCTTATTCAACAATGTTGATGCATCCTTTAAATCTTGTAAAATCTGGATATAAATCGCACTTGGATCAGCTTGTTGCTCCTTACCAGGGTCTTCGGTGTTTTCTGTAATCAATGGAATATTCCCATGACGACGGACCATACAGAAATAAATGTAGGCGCGTAACACCTTTGCTTCCCCTTCAGCCATATCTCTGGTTAGGTTTTCTCCTCCGGTCATGTTTGTCCAATCAATTTCATTTAATTTACTCAATAGGGTATTCATTCGGTTTATTGCAACCCATGCAGCATTATAATGGGCTTTATAAATATTTAATGAAGAAGGGTTGACATTAATATCAAAACGATCAACTGCGTCTGCCTCTAAATTTATCCCAATAGCAGATCCTGCCACCCCATCATCCCCCAATATTTCAGCCGTGGTGTATTCTGCCCACCAAGAATATGAAGTATTATCATAATTCAAAAACCCTGCATAGCAACCAATTAGTGCTTGGTAGGCATCCAGTTGTGTTTTGAAGAAGAAGGGTTCCGTTTTTTCGGTCAACGGTACTGTATTTAAAAAATCATCGCTGCATCCAATTTGTAAAAAGGTAATTAATAAAACGAGAAATATTTTTATAGTTTTCATAACAAGGATGTTTGTTTAAAGTTTGATATTCACACCTACCATCAAAGTTCTGGGATTAGGCACAAATCCATTATCTTGTCCAATTTGATAACCTGTTCCACTTCCTATTTCTGGATCCATCCCATTATATTTAGTAAATGTATAGGCATTAAGAACTGCAGCATACACTCGTAATTGAGTAAGAGGCCGTGTAGTAAATGTTTTTGCTAAATCCCAGCTTAAGGTGACATTGTTCAACCTTAGGAAATCAGCATTATATACATAAATATCTGAGTTGTTTGTCCAATTGGTATTTGCTTTATCCAAACGCGGATAATGATTAGATGTGCCTTCTCCGTGCCATCTTCCTAGCACTTCCGATGTATAATTAGGGAAATACCTTGCATAATTATAATACGACTGTACAACCTGGCCACCTGCCACACCATTTGCATTAATCATCAAGCTAAAAGCTCGTTTATAATTTAGATTTAAATTGATTCCATAGACTAAATCAGGGAAGGGATTTCCTACATTAATACGGTCATTATCATTAATTACCCCATCATTATTTTGATCAACGTATCTCAAATCACCTGGCAAGGCACTAGGTTGAATTATATTGCCGTCTTTGGTATAATTATCAATTTCACTTGTATTTTGAAATATTCCGTCTGTTTCAAGCATCCAATAATATCCTAAAGGAAACCCGGTTTGGGTCCGGTAGTATTCCTGTGAATTATCCCACAAGCTACCCCCTGGCCCATGAATTATATCATTAGGTACCTCGGTGACTAGATTTATGTTGTATGCGCCGTTAACGTTTAAACTGAATTCAAAATCCCCTAAATTTTCAAAATAGCCCAAAGCAAGTTCTACTCCCTCATTAGTAACATTACCCGCATTTATCCAAGGCGGGGCTAATCCATATACGCTTTGGGTGGGTGGAGATAGCAACCAACCTTTAGTTGCTTTATGGTAATAATCTAAATTTGCACTAAGCTTACCTCCAAAAAAATAGGCGTCAAAACCAATGTTGGTTTGTTCTGATTTTTCCCACTGCAAATTAGGATTAGACATTTGGTTCAAGGCGGCTCCAGGAGCAAGAAAGCCATCCTCTTGAGTTCCTAATGAGTAGGAAAAATTGGAATTAACCGTGGCAAGATACCTAAATGGGGGAATATTTTGGTTTCCATTTTGTCCCCAACTTGCGCGGATTTTAAATGAATTTAACCACGACTTGGATGATTCCATAAAATTCTCATCAGATAAAACCCAGCCTGCTGAAAAAGAAGGGAAATAACCTCGTCGATTTTCCTCCGCAAAATTTGAGGAACCATCGGAACGCAATGTTCCACTAAAAAGGTATTTTTCATTATAATTGTAGTTGACACGACCAAAGTAGGACAACAATCTGTGTTCAGTAGGATATCCCTGCATACTCATAAGACCCTCATTACTTTTGCCCAGGGCGTTATTAATGTATGCGTATTTATACTCCTGAAAAATGAGATTTTTATTGGCAGCACTAAGGAAAAGTCCATCGGTTTGCTGTGCCTCGGTACCAATAAGCATATCAAAAACGTGATTATTAAGCTTTATGACATAAGAAGCGGTGTTAGTAAGTACCCATCTCATGCTATTATTATTACTTTGACGGACTTCATCGAATGGTCGTACTGAGGGATTTGCAAATGGGCCTAATTGAGGAAGTATCGGCAAATAGCTTCTGAAGTTTGAGGCCTCATAGACAGTCCCAATACTAGATCTTATTTTTAGTCTTTTTATTGGTTCTAATTCCGCATAAAAATTACCCAAAACTTTAACAGTCTTATCTTTTTGTTGATTATGAAGATCATACATCGCAACTGGATTTGAAAAAGAATTCCCTCCAAAATCAGCTAACAGACCCGTTGTGTTGTCAACATAATTACCATTTGAATCGCGATGTCCTAAAATTGGAGGCATGGAGAGCGCTTGATTAACATAATTACCACCCCGTCCATCTTGGTGTGCTCCTTGCAAGTCTACGTGGGTAACGGTGAGATTCTCTCCAATTTTGAGAATATCATTATAAAAACTGTGCTCAGAGTTTATCCTGAAAGTGAAGCGTTTTAAATTATTCTGAGAAGTACCTCCAAAAATACCACCTTGTTCAGTGAAAGTAAGACCAGTTGAATAAACAGATTGATCTGTTCCACCAGAAAACCCTAACGAATAGTTTTGGGTGGGAACATTTTTTTCAAACAATAGACCGATCCAGTCAGTCCCTTCTCCCATAGAATTCACTTCGTCCATTCGTTCTCCCTGGAAAAATGGAGTATCTCCCGAATTTTCGAATTTTTCATTCATGAGCATAGCATATTCTTGGGCATTCAAAAGATCTGGTTTTTTTGCTAAACTCTGCCATCCGTAGTAAGCATCAAAAGTGATTTGGTTGTTTCCAGCTGTCCCCTGTTTGGTGGTAATTAAAACGACACCATTTGATGCTCTGGATCCGTAAATCGCTGCAGAAGCAGCATCTTTCAGTACATCTATGGATTTAATTTCAGTGCTGTTAAGATATTCAATACTTTCAGTCTGAACACCATCTACAATATATAGGGGACTGCCACTTCCGATCGTTCCCATCCCTCTTATATAAATTTTTGATTGTGCCCCAGGTTGTCCACCATTTTGAGTTATCGTCACTCCAGGTGCCATACCCTGTAAGGCATTAAGTGGGCTAGTTAGTAATCGATCTGCTAAATCAGTTCCACTGACTTGACTGGTAGCTCCGGTAAGCAATTTCTTTTGAAGGGTTCCATACCCTACTACCACCACTTCATCCAAGGAAGACATGTCCTCATTCAGTATGACATTTATTATACTTTGATCTCCAACCTGAATTTCTAGGGTTTCGAACCCAATAAAAGAAAACCTCAATGTAGTACCTTCGGGAACGGAAATCGAATATTTTCCATCCAAGTCTGAAACTGTTCCTGTTGTAGAACCTGCAACTGACACTGTGACGCCTGGAAGTGGTTCACCGTTAAGGTCAGTCACTGTTCCAGAGACCAAAACAGCCATTTTTTGATTGACCTCTAGAAGATTTTGCCTTTTTGTTAAAGCCGTAGGCTTCCTAAAAACTAATTCAACGCTATCTATAAAGGACAATTGATTACGGAGTTCAATTGTGTTTTTCGGTGAAGGACTAATTACCTTAGAGTTCACGCTGCCCATAGCACCCAGAATAAGCGTGAGCATTAGGAGATAAATTTTAATTTTTTGGGTTTTCATTATTGTTAATTAAATTTCAAACATAGATTTAGAAATATTGATGTATTGAGTTTTTTACATTTATTTATCTTAAAATAAATATAAAAAGAAAATATTGTTAATATGTTTAATATTCATCGGCGAATTATATCGAACATAAAATTTACTGGAGTTACAAATGCATACCCAAATACTTTCTGCCCACTTTTGAAAAAACGGTGAAGCTGTAATGAATGGCAAAGTCCAGAAAGTTCCCCTTGATTAAAGGCTCATGCGGGCCCACGGTCTTCACTGCGCTTTTGAGATATTGGGAACAGACGCTTTCCGTGCCACCTCCTAAATAATTAATAACTAGCAAGCTAATTGCTTTTAAATCTTTCTTCCTTTGCAATTCAATTGCTTTTCCCTTATTTATCCTTGCTTTAGCCGAGAGTTGTCTAATTTGAAAAATCCTTCTCTATCTTCTCAGAAATGGAAACCAGTACTAGAAGCCTGATTCTTCTTTGGTCTGATAAATTCTTATAATCCAGGAAAATCTATACAAATAATCGCTATAATGCTTTGAAGTTCTCACCTCAGCAATTTTTATTAATATTCTATTCAAAAGTTGTTGATTTGATATATAGCAAATATTTGGATTAGGGATTAGCTAATCCGTCATTTAGTTTTCAATCAAAACAAAAAAAAGCCCCGGAGGGCTCTTTTCTAAGCTTTGGTCTTCTTGGATTTCCCACCTTTCGGCTCAGCAACTTTTTTGCTGATATAGGCCGTGTGGGTTTTGCCGTATTGGTCCGGCTCTTTTAGCGAAGCAACTTCAAATACCAAGTATTCATTGCCGTCGTAATCTACCATGTGGTCTTTTAGGATTTGCTCCAGAGTTGTCTTGGAGATGGATACCCGGATGATGTTTAGATCCTTTACCTGGGTTCCTTTGCCGATGTAAGTTTTTTCAAATTGTGACATGACGTTTACTGTTTTAAGGTTTGAATTTTGATTATGCCTAAGAGAACGGGGGCTGCGAGGATACCCAAGACAAGGGCCGGGCAAAAAAATTGCGGAAGGCTTCCCCTGGAAAGCCCAATTTTTTTGACAGGGCGAAGCGTACCCTTGGCGGGTGTACCGCTGCCCCCATCTTTGCATTAATCATAATTCACGACCGGGAACAGGATCGGTTATGGCATTGGAAGGACTGAAATAAAAAGGAAATTTTGTAAGGGTCGAATCGGAAAGGTATTAGTCGTATGGGAATTGAGGGGAAACCATGGGCTAGATGGAAACGACAAAATAGCATTCCGTTATTTGAAGATGTAGAAGGAAAAAGGATAATCGGCAGGATCCTAACTGGCCAAAGAAGATTAGATGAAAATTAGCTGATCAGATAATGAATTATGGAAGGCCCGAACTGAAACGAGCAAAGGGATTTTTTTAAATTCTCCGAAATCGATACTGGCTTAGGGATTGAAATGGAAATCCTTTTTTTAGCGCAGGAAGCGGAAGGGGAAAAATATTGGAATGGAAACTAAATGTAGCCCGACCATTTTATTATTTACCATGTTTATAGAATGATTACTGCCAACATTAACTTATTTTATCCGATCCTCTCTTTTAGCTCTTTTCCCAATTGCTGATAATAAATGTCGGACATGCCGTGTGAAGTTGGATGAGGAATAAAAACATATGAAGTTGGATTGCCAACAAAAAATTTTGCCGTTTTATCCGAAGTTATTTTCAATTCCAACAAATCACTTCCGTCAAGACCGGCAACTGCTTTGTACTTATCACCGTAAGCTTTCCCATAGAATACCACCATTTTTGGTTCGTTTTCTTTTATGAGGTTTCGTAGTCCCTCAATCCTGTGATTTACATTTTTCTTTTTATAGTTGACTCTATCAAAGTCGAAATCACCTAGCCATTCTGTGTAATTGAAATCTTTGGCATTTGGTGAGGGCAATGGGAATAGCTCCAAAAGACAGTTATCTGAATTCAATCGTCCCCAACCGGCACTTTGTGTCTTTTTTATTTCGTCGGCCGAATAAGTTCCCGCTTTATAGGACAGCAACAATTTAATCAAACCACGCCAAGTCCGTTGGTTGGCAGGGTTTTCGTCTCTGAATAAAAAATCAAAATTTTTTCCGCTTGCATCTGTTATCTTTTTGTGGAATTCATAAGCATCGACTACGTTTCCAGCTCCCAATGCCTCCCATACTTCCAGCCTTGACTTTATTTCCTCAATTGTATTTCCTCCTCCTTCTTCCATGCCTATGAACCAGGTGTCACTTTTAAGATTTCCATAGCCGTAAAAGGCATTAATAAAGCTGTCTAGCTTTTCTCTCAATTCCATAAAACAATTTTTTTTAAGTAGTAAAAATTTTCTTTATTCTACACGTTCAAAAACTTGAAACATTGCTAAGATAAAGCTTTAAATAAATAAACCGCCAGTTTTTCTTAAATTTTGTTTTCGTAATCATCTCTCTGAACGAATTGCCAGAATTTAATTCCGGCATACTAAACTTCCACAAAGCAAATAGCGGTAATAGAGGTTAGAATAAAAAAAGCTCCTTAGGGCTCTTTTCTAACTTTTAGTCTTCCTAGACTTCCTACCTTTCGGCTCAGCAACTTTTTTGCTGATATACGCCGTATGGGTTTTGCTATATTGGTCCGGCTCTTTTAGTGCGGCGACTTCAAATATCAGGTATTCATTGCCGTCGTAATCGACCATGTGGTCTTTTAGGATTTCCTCCAAGGTTTCTTTGGGGATGGATACCC
>JBBDSB010000039.1:0-12841 GCA_040905205.1 Cyclobacteriaceae bacterium | reverse complement strand
GCGGTGGAGCTGGCTTCCCGGCTGATGCGGTTTATTCAGGAAAAAAGTAAAGCTACGTCCAAAGCCTTAGCACTGAAAAGAGGAACTTTCCCAAACTGGCATAAAAGCATCTATTATCCCAATGACCCCTTGCGCAATGCGACCTGTACAAGCATCGCGCCCACAGGGACCATTTCTATAATTGCCGATACCTCATCATCCATCGAGCCCTTGTTTGCATTGGCATATCAACGAAAGCATGTTTTAAACGATGACACCCTCACAACGGTGAACGGTCTCTTTCTGGACTACCTGTATGAACACCACCACGATGTCAACGCCATTTTAGAAAGGGTTTTGAAGCATGGTACCTGTGACCGGATAACCTCCCTTCCAGTCCATATCCGATCCTTATTCAAAACCGCTTTGGAAATTAATCCTGAATGGCACCTGAAACATCAGGTAGCATTTCAGCAATATACAGACAATGCCGTATCCAAAACCATTAATCTGCCGAAATCTGCCAGCCACAAAGATGTGGATCGGCTTTATAAAATGGCCTGGGAACTTAAAGCAAAGGGTATAACGGTCTTTCGGAACAAGCCCAACAATAAACAGGTACTCAACATAGGCGTGGTAGGTGGTAACATAGGCTGCAAAGTGTGCCCCCAGCCTCATTAAAATCCGGAAACCCGAAGGTTTCCATATGAATTTTAATTGATGTTTTCGATCAACCGGCAAATCAAATGCCTGGCTGTGAGACGGGAATTTTCTCCCTTTCCTTAAATGATTGAGGAGGGAAAGCCTTATGGTGAACAAGGTCCCTATCTAATTTTAAGGAAAAATCTGCCAGTACATTCATATAATTGATAAAGGCATCAAAGGGGGATTCGTAAGGGTTGAAATACTTATGAACATCCCCATCTGAGAAATGCTTTGTACACATATAGTAAAAATGATCACTAGTCTGTAAATATAGCCAATCTTTCTTTAATTGTACATCCTGACAATTGACTACTTTATCTTCCAATTCATATAAGGTATCAAATGCATCCTGCTGCATATCATTGCCGAGCCACGCAGTTAAATCCCTTTCTTCATCTGCCCAGGAAACAGGGTAAGGAATGGTTAAATGACCTTTATCCGGTAGAAATGCCGCCTCCGAAGGGGTGATAAATTCAAAATTCTGCCTGAGGACCCTATCCGGGAATTCTTCCAGAAAATCAAATATACCCGTTTCTGTCCACTGGTGTTCACCAAAGGTTTCATAGTCCATGAAAAGATTCACGATTTCCTCTTCTTCGGGAATGGCATTGAGCCAATTGATAAATTTATCGGATGTAAGAGGCCATTCCTTCCAGTTCCGATCCGAAAAACGGAAAGCAATATCATCACTCAAACGGTAGTTTTTAAGCAATAACTTTAAATTTGGATGGACATGGCTGCTATACAGGTGGTTGGGGCTTTTCCATCCCAACACCCAATCCGCACCTTCAGTAAGCATGACTTTATAGCCCATTTCATGCACGGTTTCCCCAATGAAGTCGGCATATACCAATTCAGTATTTCTGAAAGCCAAGGGACGTTGCCCAAAAAGTGTTTCTATTTTCTCCGCATGGCTATTTACTTGCCGGATGAATTCTTCTTTGCTTTTCAAGGCTGCCAGGGAATGGGCATATGTTTCACTTAAAAACTCCACGTTACCTGTATCCGCTAACTTCCGAAAGCTTTCAATTACCTCCGGCATATACCGTTCAAATTGGTCAAGAATAGTCCCGGAAATGGAAAAACTTACCCTGAAATCCTTACCGTGTTTCCGGAAAAGGTCCAATAGTAGTTTATTGGTCGGGAGATAACACTTCAGTGCTACTTTTTTCAATAATGCGATATTGGCCGCCTCATCGAAATAATCCCCGTTTTCCCCTATATCGAAAAACGGGAAATTTCTTAAACGGAAGGGCTGGTGGACCTGAAAGTATAAGCAAATATTTTTCATGATAGTTGGTTTTTCTAAGCGACAAATTGTTGATAAACGTTTTTCATTTTCTTGCTTTGGTTATTCCAGCTGAGGCTTTGCACTTCTGCCATTCCCCCATTTGCCAGGGAGTTGGAAATACCGGTATAAGAACCTATCCCATAAATGGCATTTGCCATCGCATCGGTGTTCCAGAAATCTACCTTGATGACATTCCTAAGGATTTCCTGTACCCCGGATTGTTTGGAGATGATCGTCGGAATCCGGTGTTGCATGGCTTCAAGCGGCGATATACCAAAGGGTTCCGAAACAGACGGCATGACATAAGCATCACTCATAGAAAGCAATCGGCCCACCTGATCTCCCTTAAGGAAACCAGTGAAATGAAAACGCTTTGAAATACGCAGCCGGGCTGTCATTTCAATCATTTTGTTTAACAGGTTCCCATTGCCTGCCATTACAAAACGAAACCGATTATCCTTATTCAATACCTTGGATGCGGCTTCAATAAAATACTCCGGCCCTTTCTGAAACGTAACCCTACCCAGGTAAGAAATGATGATCTCCCCGGATCTTTTTCCGGTTTTCACCGCAGGTGCCTCTTGGAGTTGCTCAACAGCGTTATGTATCGGAATCACTTTGGACGGATGGATATGATACTTGTCAACAATAATCTGTTTAGTAAACCCACTTACGGCGATGACTTGATCCGCACTTTCCATGGCCTGTCTTTCCATTTCGAAAATCTGATGGTTGACATTTTCCCCGGCACGGTCAAATTCCGTAGAATGCATATGAACGATTAACGGTTTATTGCTGATCGACTTCGCAAGAATAGCTGCAGGGAAAGAAAGCCAATCATGGGCGTGGATGATGTCGAAATCATTTGTCCTTGCAATTTCCCCCGCAACCAATGCATAATTCCATACTTCTGTCATCAAACCGGTTCCGTATTGGCCTGAAAACCTGAAGGAAACTGTCCCTGGATCACCAAGGGACCCCGGATTTGTCTTTGATGGCAGGGATTTAAAATATTGCTCATATTCATCCGGATGAATATAGGGCAGTACCGGACTGTTTATCTCAAAAAACCTTAACTTCTCCTTTAATTTTTTGGCGTAAAATCCTGATGAACTGACTGGGACATTTTCTGCAGACAACAACCGGAATCTTTCGGTTCCTTCGTCTCCATAGGCCTTAGGAACCACCATCACAACATTTACGTCATGATGTATCAAACCTTTGACGATTCCTTGACAGGCGGTACCTAAGCCACCCGAAATATGCGGAGGGAATTCCCAGCCAAACATCAATACTTTCATAGATGAATCATTAAATTTTAGTTATAAATCGCCTGCTCTCTGGCTTTAAATCTTCCTATTTGAATAGGACCCTTAAGACTTTAAAATCTTCCTTATTGAATAATGGAATTGTAAATGGGGGGCAACAAGGTAAAACCCAATAAGATTGTTGGTTTTATCTAAGGTGGGAGGTCCTGTCGCCTGAATATCAACAGAAACAAAGGTCTTTCATCCAGTCACCAATTAAAATGACAACCATCATCATAAGGGTAGACTTACGTCAGTGCCTGCGTTTTGTAAGCCTGATTTCACCAAACCTGATATTTATCATAGTTGTAGCCCATTAAAAATCAATGAATTTAAATTCCAAACAATATAAATTTGCTTCAAGAGCAACGGGATAAATAAAACCCGGCCTTTCCCTAATCCACAACTGACAGGTTAAAGGGGACGGCTACATGACCTGCTGGTTAAGGAAAAATTTTGGCAATTAAAAATATATAGATATGAAAACAAATATGGGTTCCGTTGATCGAATTATCAGAGTGATCGTAGCTATCGGTATTGGGATACTTTACCTTTCCAATTTAATAAGTGGAACTTGGGCGCTTGTTTTGCTCATCCTCGCAGGTATTTTCCTTATAACCAGTTTGATGAGCTTTTGCCCATTGTATTTTCCTTTTGGGATTTCAACCAGAAAGCGCCTTAATTCCAGGGTATAGGTAAGGTCTGAAAGGATCAGGGTGCACATCATTGATGATAAAAATCCTTATAGGTCATTATTTTTATAATCCTGTTTTATTAAACCCGTTACCATTTAGGGTAAATTATTTCTCCTGATTGGTTATTCGAGTGATTGTTATTAAATTATATCGAATAGAGCAATGGTTTATAATATATTATTGATAGAAGATAATTTGGAAATGGCAGAAAATATTTCTGCTATTTTGAAATTAGCCCGTTATTCCGTCATGTATGCGCCAAATGGAAAGATAGGCGTAGAATTGGCCCAACAGAATCATCCGGATTTGATCCTTTGTGATATCATGATGCCGGAAATGGATGGCTATAGCGTACTGCATATTTTATCCAAAGAGGAAGACACTGCAGGTATTCCTTTTGTTTTTCTAACAGCCAAAGCAGACAAAAGCGACTTCCGGGCCGGCATGAACCTGGGCGCAGACGATTATATTTCCAAACCTTTTGATGGGGTGGATCTATTAAAAGTAATTGAGCTGCGGTTAAGGAAAAAAGAGCTGACAAAACCAAAACCAGCCACTTATACTCAAGATCACACTGTATTTAATAATCAAGCTAAAGGGCTGGATGAATTTAAAAAACTTTCCGAAAACAGGCCACGCCGCATTTTCAGGAAAAAAGACCTGATCTTTATGGAAGGGCAAAGCCCAAATCATCTTTTTTATATCCAAAAAGGCCAGATCAAGACTTTCAAGATCAACTCCTTTGGAAAAGAGCTGATAACCGGCATCCATGAAGAGGGCAATTTCTTGGGCTATGTCCCTTTGCTTGAGGATAAGCCCTATAATGAGAATGCTGAAGCATTGTTGGAAGTAGAAATATCCCTTATTCCCAAGCCTGATTTTTTGTCGATGATCTATTCCAACAAAGATGTGGCAAGTAAATTCATTAAAATGCTTTCCAACAACCTAAAAGAGATGGAGAACAGGCTCCTGGATATTGCTTATCAGTCCGTCCGCCAACGTGTGGCAGGCACTTTATTGAAAATAAATAAGCAGCATACCGGAAATAATGGAGACATGGTAATTGCGATAGCGAGAAGGGATATTTCCAGCTTGGTAGGCACAACCACAGAATCACTTAACCGCACCTTGGCGGATTTTAAAGATGAAAGACTCATTGAAATAACACAGGACGGTTTAAAAATTCTCAACAGACCGCAATTGGAACGAATCGTCGATCTATGAAATGAAAATGGACAAATCAAAAATCCCCGTCAAGATCCTGGAATATCTCAAGGAAAATTTCGAACCTGGTTTCCTATTTGAACTGCTGGGAACAAGTAGTATGGATGGCCATCAGGTGTATGATATTGAAGTTTTTATGGACAATACCATAATAAAACTTCAGATCAACGAAAACGGCGGCCTAGTCAAAAAAGAATCCCAAGACGTTTTCCCTACTGACCCTTCAGATGCAGGGGAAACGCCAGAATAAGAAATGAAGCCTTGAAAATCCATTTTACAGTACCCGCGCCACCATTACTGCCCATGAATTTATTTCAGGGGTAGGGGCATACAGATTCTCCTGGCCTTCTTGAAGAAACTGTAAATTTGGTTTATGGATCCAGGGTATTCTGTGATGCAAATCATGGTTTATTCCTAAACACGTCATATTTCAAGGCTTAAATTAGACCCAACTTAGCATCTTAAATTAAACTAAATATCCATATGGCTTTCTGGACAAAAACAATCATTGCCCTAGGTTGTCTTTTAATAATGGGCAGCTGCGATACATTTAAAAAAGTATCCTACAACTATGATCACAGTATAGATTTCAGGAGTTACAAAACTTTTGCCTGGGCCCCTGAGGACGCTGATGAACAGGAGAAAGAAAAAACGAAAAATTATGATATGGACATCGTCCGTAATAATGCAAAAAATTACATCACCCACTCTTTTAGCCAGCGTGGCTATATGGTAGATGTAGATTCCCCTGACATGGTATTACAACTGGTTTTATTGAATGAAGAAAAAGAGCGGATAGTTACCGAGTATGATGATTTTTACCCTGGATATTATTTTTACAACCCCTATTATTTCCCTTATTTTTATCCCCGTTACAGGTTTTACACCTGGTATGGATGGGGATATCCGCTCCACAGGAGCTTTCCCGTTTCCCAACATACAGAGACATACCTCGAAGGAACCATCACGCTCAATGTATTTGACCGTAAGCTCAATAAATTGGTATGGACAGCCAGTACAGAAGGGGATATTTATGATCCCAAATACCTACTTTACCCTGTCCACCCATCCATTGACCTTTTATTAAATAAATTCCCGGTCCGTCCTCTCAAAGGCAAAAAAAGTGATTTAAATATCAACAATAGAATCCCTCGCAACAACGGAATCGAATACATGCAGCGGGAGTAAATAATGTTTTTGCCTATCAAAAGCACTTTACCCGAATAGTTGAAATATCAGCTTATGGCTTTAGGGAGCCTGATAAAATTCCCTGACAAAAGCCAATAATTGATTTTCGGATAATTTATCACTGGTCTTTGTATGAATGCGGCTTTCTGAAAATGCATGATTGTCAGAAAGTTTTTTCCTCAACCGATCTTTGGCATTACCAGGGCCTATCAGGAGAATATCCTCATAGCCTGCCAGCTTGTCTTCCAGTAACCTGAGGTATTCATTCATTTGGTTTTTAGCGATATTTTGCTTACGCTTTTCATTGCTGGAGGTATAAGCCGCCCCCGGTCCAAATCTGGTATGATCACTACCTTCTCCTTCTTCTCTAAAATGGCTAACATAAGGGGAGTCAATTACTTCAAGGAGTTTGGCCTCCCCATTTCTAAATCCGATAAGGTAAGCCTTGGATTGGTCAAGCCATATTCCGATATGAGTATACGGGTTTTTTATCATGTTATTATCCGGTTTAATTTATTAATTGAATTGGTTACGCCTGTATTTTCATTTTCAGATAGGCCATGAGATTCCTCAATGTGGACGTTTGCCCATAATCCTTTTCCGGTATTTCAATATTCAGCTTTTCACTCAGGGCGACGATGAACTGTAAAGCATCAAAGGAGTCTATATTTAAGGTCTCACGCATGTTTTCATCCAAACCCAATTGTTCAGGAGCTGTTTCAGGAGCAATTTGTTTTAGGGATTGGAATACAATCGTTTTCATTTCATCTTCTTTCATAGTGCATCAGGATTTTGTAAGTGTTTATTCATTGCCGCTAAAAAACGGCTTCCTATAAGGCCATCTGTAGCGCGGTGATCCCCGGCCAGGGTAACGCATAACATAGGATGAATGCCAATCATACCATTCTGAGCAACTGGTTCTTCTACAATATTACCAAAACCAATAATTGCTACCTGCGGGGGATATACAATGCCGAAAACCTTATCTGCCCCTCCTTCCCCCAGGGAGGTAATGGTGACAGTGGAATCAGATAATTCAGAACTGCGCAAATTAAACGATCTGGTTCGGGGAATGATATCATTCAGCCAATCCATGATTTCATCTATTGATTTCAAGTCAGCATTTTTTAGGGAAGGTACCACTATTCCCCCTCCTCTCAGCGAGATGACAAATCCAATATTGATTTCATTTTTTATTACCAGTTCATCTTCCCAAACGCTGTTAAGATCCGGAACCTCTTCCAGAGATGCTGCCACGGATTTAATCAATAGTGCGGCGGAAAGGAGTCTTTTTTGAGCCGGACGTTGGCTATTGATTTCCTTCAGCCATGCCAATGCGTTGGTCATATCTATTTTCTTTTCCAAATAATAATGAGGAATTTCGCGATTGGATTTGCCCATCGCTGCTGCAACGGCGGCCCGGATAGCCCTAACGGGGGGAGTCTTCGTCTCTTTACGGATTTCCGGGCTGGCTTCATTTACTTTTTCGGAAGGCCGCTCCACTTCTTTGGGCAGGCCAGCCGGCAAATCTATGGCTTTTTCTATATCATTTTTCACAATGGCACCTTCAGGACCGGTGCCTTTGATCTCAGCATAGTCCACCTTATTTTCCAAGGCCATCCGCTTAGCCAAAGGAGTGATTTTGACCCGTCTCTCTTCATTTTCTATCCCTGCTGCGGCAGCAATTTCCCCACTTTTTTTCTGACCTTCAGATGGCTTTACGGACGGGATATTCTTTTCTTCAGTTTCCTCACCCAATGGCCTGATGATGGCCATGGTTGTTCCCACTGGAACCTTCACCCCTTCTTCAAGGAGCAGTTTTTCAATAAAACCTTTTTCAAAGACTTCAATTTCTATCAATCCTTTTTGCGTATCCACATCGGCAAGGATGTCTCCCCGTTCTACCTGATCACCTGGTTTTTTTCTCCATTCCACCAGAGTGCCGTCTTCCATGTCTGCACCCAAGCTGGGCATTTTAAATTCAATCATAACCCCAACATTTTTCTGACAGTATTTATAATATCCTGAGTTTGAGGAACAGCGGCTTCTTCAAGGTGCCGGGGATAGGGAATAGGAACTTCTGCCCCGCATAGCCTCTGTAAAGGGGCATCCAGCTCATAAAATCCCTTTTCTATGATCCTGGAAAAAACCTCTGAAGCCATTCCCCCTGAACGCCATGCATCTTCAACCACCAATGCCCTATGGGTTTTGGAAACTGAAGACAGAATGGTCTCCTCATCCAATGGTCTTAATACCCTCAGATCGATTACTTCCACTTCAACGTCTTGACCTGAGAGTTCCTCTGCGGCATCCATACTTTTGTAGACGCCATTTCCATAGGTGATGAGGGTAATATCTTTCCCTTCTCTCCGCACTTTGGCCTTGCTGATATCCACCGCCCCTGCATCAGCGGCAAGCTCTTCCTCCATATTCAACATAAATGAATATTCAAACAAAATTACCGGATCCGGGCTTTTAAGTGCTGTCAAGAGCATCCCCCTGGCATCTTCATGTGTGCCTACTGACAAAACAACCAATCCGGGGACATGCGCAAAATAGGGTTCCCAACTATGAGAATGCTGAGCGGCAAGCTGACGTCCGATACCACACCCCATTCTGATCACCAGGGGTACATTTATCTGCCCTCCAGACATGTGCAATAGCGTAGCAGCATTATTTATGATCTGATCCATGGCCAGCAGACTGAAATTGACCGTCATCACTTCTACTATGGGCTTCATGCCCGCCATAGCTGCACCTATTCCTGCACCTACAAAACCCGATTCTGAAAGAGGAACATCCATAATCCTCTCAGCACCAAATTCCTGCAAGAGCCCCTTGCTGACCGCAAATGCCCCGCCGTAATGCCCTACATCCTCTCCAATCAAAAATACCCGGTCGTCATTGAGCAATGCTTCCCTTATTCCCTGTTTTAAGGCTTCCCGATATGTCATTTTTACCGATTCCATTTTCAGTTTGTTTTATATGCTTATTGCCCGCTGTAAACAAACTTTGTAAGGTCCTCTACAGGCTCCCAGCTACCTTCATCTGCACAGGTTACGGCCTTTTTAATTTCTGTTTCTATTTGCTTTTCCATTTCGTCGATATGTTCTTTTGAAAGCAGCTTTTTCTGTATCAAATGTTGCTGGTATTTGGGAATTGCATCCTTCTTTTTCCATTCCTCCACCTCTTTTTTATCTCTGTAAAGTTCCGCATCAAACATGGAATGAGGGCGGAAACGATAGGTGTTGCATACCAGAAAATAAGGTTTGTTATGAGTTTTGATGTATTTAACGGCATCATTGGCTGCCTGACTTACCGCAAGGAGGTCCATACCATCTACTGCTGAAGAGGCTATTCCATACGCGACGCCTTTTTTTTCAAGATCCTGCATGGCGTGGGTATATTTTATGGCAGTACCCATTGCATAGAGATTATTTTCACATAAAAACAATACCGGGACTTGCCATAAAGCTGCCAGGTTCATGGCTTCATGAAATTCCCCTTCTGCTGCCGCACCTTCCCCAAAAAAGCAACAGGTTATGTTGTTTTTTTTCTGCTTTTTGGAGGCCAGGGCCATGCCTACGGCCAAAGGCAAATGACCGGCCACTATGGCATTCCCACCATAGAAATTAATGCTGGAATCAAATAGATGCATGGAACCGCCCCTTCCTTTGCTACAGCCTTCTTGTTTGCCATACATTTCTGCCATGATTACACCTGGCTCCATATTTCTCGCCAGGGCATGTCCATGCTCCCTGTATGTACTTAAAACATAATCTTCATCTGTCAATGCTTGTGTCACCCCTACCGCAACAGCTTCTTCACCAATATACAAATGCAGAAAACCCCTTATCTTCTCCTTTGTATACTGTTCGGCTGATTTTTCCTCAAATCGCCTGATCAGCATCATTTGGTACAGCAGGTGCCGTTCTTGTTCTCCCGGCGACACTTTCTTTTCTTTAACCCTCTTATTCATGTGTATTTTATATATTTGCGGCAGTCACCACTTGTTACCTTTCCTGAGAATGCCCCCAAAGAAACCTCGGCACCAGGAAGACCATTTTATTCCCTTATTATGAAAGTATGGTTCTTTATTGTCAATGGGTCAATTGCTTTCAAGTGTAGATAGATCCCCCTCAGGCAACCCCAGTTCACGGGCCTTAAGCAGCCTCCTCAGAATTTTCCCGCTTCGGGTCTTTGGAAGGTTTTTCACAAATTCGATTTCTTTTGGGGCCACTGCCGGCCCCATTTCTTTCCGGGCAAAGCCGGTAATTTCCATTTTCATTTCATGGCTATCATCATAACCGTCCTTCAGCACAACAAAAGCTTTCACCAGCTCGCCTATGGAGGGCTCCGGTTTTCCTATCACCGCAGCCTCAGCTACCGCCGGATGCTTCATGAGGGTGCTCTCCACCTCAAAAGGGCCTACCATATGACCGGAAGTTTTGATAATATCATCGGCACGGCCCACAAACCAAAAATACCCATCTGCATCTTTTTTTGCCAAATCCCCTGTCAGGTACCATTCCCCTCGAAAACATTTTTGATAGCGCTCTTCTTCATGCAGATAGGTACGGAACATCGATGGAAAATCCTTCCTTAAAACCAAATGTCCCTGAGCTTCGGGAGATGAAATAATTTCTATTTTATTATCTTCGACATCCGCTATACCAGCCTCCACACCCGGTAGTGGTTTTCCCATAGAACCGGGCTTCACTTTGAGCGAACGGTAGTTGGCAATCATGATGCCACCCGTTTCCGTTTGCCACCAATTATCAAGCACAGGCACCCCAAAGGCTTTTACCCCCCAAGCAACCTCTTCTGCATGTAAAGGCTCACCGACACTCAACACAAGCCTTAGATTTTCAAGGTTAAATTTTTCTTTTGGACTTATATCCAAACGCATCAACCTTCTGATCGCAGTCGGTGCTGTATACCAAACATTAACTTTTTGCTCTTCCAGCAGCGCATACCACCTCATTGCATCAAACTCCTCTTCATCCACTATACTGGTAATTCCGTTTACCAAAGGAGCGATGATACCATAGGACGTCCCTGTCACCCAACCGGGATCTGCGGTACACCAAAAGACATCTCCTTCATGAAAATCCAGTACATATTTGCCTGTAACATAATGCGTGTATACTGCTTTGTGAACATGCAGGGCACCTTTGGGCATGCCCGTGGTACCACTTGTAAAATGCAACAAAGCAGGATCTTCCGGTGCAGTTGCTGAAATCTGGAAGTCATCGGATACCTGCCCCATCCATTTGGAATAAGACAAGATTTTTTCAGACAAGTCCTCCCCGGTATCCACCAATAAGACAAATTTCAATGAGGGCAAGCGATCCAGGAGTTGTTTAATTTTTTTCTCAAAAAAAGCTTTTGTGGTAATTAGCACTGCAGCTTCTCCCTTTGACAACCTCTGAAAAACAGGTTCAGGGCCAAAAACAGAAAATAATGGGCAGAAAACTGCCCGGTACTTCAGGGTGCCCAATGCAGAAATGTATAATTCCGGAACCCTGCCCAACAAGGAAAAAACCCCTTCTCCTTTCCGGACCCCCAAGCTTGAAAGTACATTGGCAAATTTCGAGGTTTCGGTTTTCAGTAAGGAATAGGTAAAATCCTTCCGACCTTTATCTTTCCCTATCATTCGGATGGCTACCGTGTCTTTCAGGTGGCTGTTGGCATGCCGGTCAACGGCCTCATAAGCAATGTTCAATCCTTTCCCTCCTGGCAATCCGTTTAAATGTTTGCTTTCCTCTTCCCAATCAAAGGAATTATACAGGACATCATAATCATTCAGGTTTGGACTTATCATTGTTTTTTGGTTTTTTTAACCCGTATCACTAAAATCAGGGACTGCCTTAAAAGCCTTATTGTGCTACCCATCCCCCGTCTACTGCCAAAGAGTGACCTGTCACGAAGGAGGAAGCATCTGAACATAGCCATAAAACAGCATCGGCCACTTCTTCAGGTTCCCCTAACCTTCCTATGGGCTCCATGGATTCAAACTGTTTTTCCACCTCTTTGCTTTTTCCGGTAAACCTATCAATCATAGGTGTCTTGATCACTCCGGGGCAAACCACATTTACCCGGATGCCCATTTTGCCATATTCCAGGGCTGCGTTTTTGGTCAGGCCGATGACTGCGTGTTTGGAAGCCACATAGGCTGGAATTCCAGGAAAACCAACCAAACCCGCTATGGATGCATTATTTACAATGGACCCCTTCCCTTGTGTCAGCATGTGAGGAATCTGGTATTTCATGCATAACCAAACCCCAGTGAGGTTAATGGCCAGCACATGGTGCCAGTTGTCATTGGTGCATTCATGGGTGGAAGCGGATAACCCTTCAACACCGGCATTATTAAAGGCATAGTCCAATTTTCCATACTTTTCGATGGTTTTATCCACCATCAATTTGATGTCCTCTTCTTTGGACATGTC
>JBBDSB010000038.1:0-12867 GCA_040905205.1 Cyclobacteriaceae bacterium | reverse complement strand
GTTTTGAAATGCATCGTTTCTTCGATTTAAAAAGAACAGGACGGGCTTTTGAGGTGATGAAGGATAAAGTTCCAAGTATCAGATCAGATAGGCTTTTGTTTCCAATTCCCCAAAATTCTATTGACGTTAATCCTAGATTAACACAAAACCCCGGCTATTGAGGGTATTCATTAAAAATATAAATGATGACATTTAATCAAAAAACGTCTGAATTTAATGATATTATAAAATGACAAACGGAATTAAAAGAAGAACTTTCCTGAACCGACTTTCATTCGCTGGAATGGCACTTTCTATGGGCCAGGCTGTTCCGGGACTTGCACATAATCCTTCTAAAAGGAAAAAGAATGAAATAATGGTTTTTTCTAAGGCATTGGATTGGTTAACGGATTATGCTGATCTTTGTCAAATTGTGGCAGAAACGGGTTTTGATGGCATAGAACTTACCGTAAGACCCGGAGGACATGTTTTGCCGGAAAAGGTTGAAGACGACTTGCCCAGGGTGGTAGAAGAGGCCCAAAAGGCAGGGATAAAGATTTTGATGATTACCACGGCAATTTCCAGTTCCAATGATCCCCTTACCCACCGTATATTAAAAACAGCCCAGGAACAGGGAATCGGGTTTTACCGAATGGGAGGAATGAGTTATGCTCCGGATATATCTGTGGAAAGGAATATGGAAGAATTCAAAATAAAATTCAGGGAATTACAAGGCATTAATAAGGAATATGGCATTCATGGCGCGTATCAAAATCATGCAGGTGGAACCAGATTCAGTGCCTCGATCTGGGATTTGTGGCTGGTTTTAAAGGATTTGGACCCCCAATGGATAGGATGTCAATATGATAGCCGGCATGCCCAATTAGAGGGTGGGGCTTGGTGGCCTTTGGGAATGGAACTTTTGAGTCCCTATATTCACTCCACCGTGGTAAAAGATTTTAAATGGTTAGCCGACGGCCAAAATTTAAAAGTTCAAAATTGTCCAATCGGTGAAGGGGCCGTGGATTTTAAAAAGCATTTTGAACAGGTAAATAAATTGTCCATCAAAGGGCCCATCTCCTTGCATTTTCCCTATGCCTACCTGAATGAAGGGGAGAAACTTCCTAAGAAAGAGCGCTGGAAAAAAACGGTTGAAGCAATGAAAAGGAAAGGCATCAATCCCTTAAATGAAATGTTAGCCATGAACAATTAAACTCAAAATAGGATGAAAAATAAGAATCAATTAAACCGGAGATCCTTCCTGAAAAAGTCAGGGGTTTTAATGGCCACAACACCCTTAGTTAACAATTTGTGGGGTGTAAACCCAACCTGGGCAGGTGCAAATGACAGGGTCCGTATTGCTGTGGTGGGGATTAGAGGCATGGGTTTCAGCCATATCAAAAATTATTCTCAGTTGGAAAATGTGGAAGTGGCCGCCCTATGTGATGTGGATGAAAATCTGTTTCCAGAACGGGTAAAATGGTTGGCGGATAACAATAAACCCAAACCCAAGTTGTTCCGGGACATCAGAAAATTATTGGAGGATAAAGAAATTGATGCCATCAGTGTGGCTTCTCCCAATCATTGGCATGCTTTATCCGGAATATGGGCGGCACAGGCAGGTAAACACGCTACCCTGGAAAAGCCGGGAACCCATAATGTCTTCGAAGGCAGACAGTTAATCAAGGCGGCCCAAAAATACCAAACCTTGATCCAACACCATGCTGAGCGAAGAAGCTTTCCGGGATTTCAGTCGGCCATGAATTTCCTGCACAGCGGAGGATTGGGAGAAGTTTACTTGGCTAAGGGATTATGTTATAAGTGGCGGGATACTATCGGCAAAATGGAAGATGGCATTGTCCCGCAAGGGGTGGATTATGATTTATGGCTGGGTCCTGCTCCTAAAAGGCCTTTTAATCCGAACCGCTTTCATTACAATTGGCATTGGCACTGGGATTATGGAAACGGTGACATGGGCAATCAAGGTGCCCACCAAATGGATATTGCAAGGTGGGGTCTCGGGGTAAAACATCCATCGGTAATCAGCTCAATGGGCGGTCATTTTATGTTTGATGACGATCAGGAAACACCCAATACGCAAATTGCAGTATTCGAATTTCCCACTGGAGAAGGTGGAGGGGATAAAAAAAAGATGCTGCAATTTGAAGTTCGACATTGGATATCCAACCATGAAGGGGGTATCGGTGAAGGCGCATCCAATAATATCGGCAATCTTTTTTACGGATCAAAGGGGTATATGGTCATAGATTTATCGGGCAATTGGAAAACCTATATGGGAAAAGATCGCGAACCGGGTCCCACAGGAGAAGGCAGGGGAAACATGTTCCAGAATTTTGTGGATTCCATCAGGGCCAATGACAGCAATATTCTAGAAGGCAGTATGGAGGAAGGCCATTACAGTTGTTCGCTGATGCATCTGGCCAATATATCCTATAGGGTGGGCCGAAGGTTACAGTTTGACCCGGAAAAGGAAATCATTTTGAATGATCCTGATGCCAATGAATTATTGACAAGGGATTACAGGCACCCATTTGTGGTTCCCAAAAATGTTTGACCAGGGACAAAGCCAAACCCAGACAAATTAATGGATGATGTGCATGGATATATTTTATTAATGAATCATTTTTAATAATTTGTCAAAAGAGTCCAGTTGCCTTTTCTTATATTACATTTTCTAAAAATACAGAAAAATGATGAACCCTAAAAATTTTCTTTTTTTGATGTTTTTGTTGTGCTCCTTGACATTTCAACAGGGCATTTGCCAACAAGTAAGCTTTGTACAAACCGAAGAGCAAATCAACATAATGGCCGGGGATAAAATGGTTTCCAGTTACAAAATCGGGGAAGATTTACTGAAACCCTATCTTTTTCCCATCCGATCTCCTTCCGGTGAAGTGGTAACGAGAGGCTATCCCATTCAGGAAATACAAGGAGAGAGCAAAGACCACCCCCACCATACCGGACTTTACTTTACTTATGGCAGTAAAGAAGAGGTCAATGGTAACAGCTTTTGGAATCTCCATGAAATCCCTCCTCAAATCAAACATATGGAAGTATTGGAAATAGAAGAGGGGAGAAATAAAGGGCACCTGACTACCCTAAGCCATTGGATAGGCAAAGACCACCAAGCCCTTCTTTCCGAAACCCGGAAAATGGAATTTTCCGTTCAAAAAAACAGGTACATTTTTGATTTCGATATCATTTTGAAGGCATTGGACCGAACAGTTACTTTTGGAGATACCAAGGAAGGGATGTTTGCTATCCGGGTAGCAGATTGGTTGGCAGAAAAATCCAACCATTCAGAAATTAAAAACACCGGGGAATACCTAAATGCAGAAGGGGACCGGACAGAAAGTAACATTTGGGGAAAACGTTCAAGTTGGGTTAGGCTGGAAGGAGAAAAAGATGGGAAAAGAATTGGCATTGCCATGTATCACCATCCTGAAAGCACTAATTACCCCACCTATTGGCATGCCAGGGGATATGGATGTTTTGCAGCCAACCCTATTGGGCAGTTTGATTTCCAGAAAGGGAACCAAACCAATGCACCTGAAAAGCGAACCTTAAAATTACAACCTGGGGAAGAAGCCAGGTTCAAATTCAGAGTAACCATTTATGAAGGGGATCGTTCCTTTGAAAATTTTAATCAGGAATTTAAAAATTTCAGTCGAAAATAGCCGGACCAATGAAATATAACTTAAAAATACCTTTAATAAAAAATTTAGCTATTGGTTTGTGGATTGCATTGCTGTTCACCGATTGTACATCCAATCATCATTCCAAGACGAAAAAGCCCAATATTTTGTTGATTATTGCGGATGATGCCTCATTTAACAGCATGGGTATTTATGAATCCAAATATGTCAACACCCCTCATTTTGATCAAATTGCCCGGGAAGGAGTGTTGTTTAAAAATGCATTTTCGAATAACCCCAAATGTGCACCCGCACGTTCTTCATTATTAACCGGAAGGTATTCCTGGCAGCTGGAGGAAGCTGTGGTCCATCGACCGCTAATGCCGGAAAAGTGGAAATTTTATCCGGAACTTTTGGAGGAAAATGGGTATTTTGTAGGTTTTACCGGGAAGGGATGGGGCCCGGGATTGTGGAAAAGAGGCGAAAATAACCCGGCGGGAAAAGCCTATCAGGAAGTTTCCCTCAATCCGCCCTATTTAGGCATTAACAAAAATGATTACGCTGAGAATTTCAGGACATTTTTAAATTCAAATCAAAAGGGGGACCCTTTTTGTTTTTGGCTGGGTACCTTCGAACCCCACCGTGGATATGAAAAGGATGCTTATATGAAAGCAAACAGGGCGCTAAAAGACGTGGAATTGCAGGAATTTTACCCGGACAATGACGTGATTCGAGGTGATATGCTGGATTACGCCTTAGAGGTGGAGTGGTTTGACAAACAAATAGGAGAGGCCATTCAAATCCTTGAGGAAATGGGAGAATTAGAAAATACGGTAATCATTGTAACTTCCGACCATGGCATGCCTTTTCCCCGGATTAAGGGCCAGATTTATGAAGAAGGGGTTCATGTGCCTTTGGCCGTAAGATGGGGGGATCGAATCAAAGGTGGCAGGGTAGTCAATGATTTCATTAATTATCCGGATTTTGCCCCCACCATTATGGAATTGGCAGGTTTGGATCCCCACCCCCAGATGACCGGAAAAAGTTTTTTGAATTTATTGCTATCCGAGGAATCCGGCAAACTGGATGAGGGCAGGACTTTTTCAATTTTGGGTAAAGAACGTCATGATATTGGTAGAGATGATGGCAATCAGATTGCTGTAGGGTACCCAGTAAGAGGTATCCGGACGGAGCAATTTCTCTATTCCAAAAATTATGAACCGCAAAGATGGCCGGCAGGTAATCCCGAGCATGGATTTAAGAATAGCGATGATGGTCCTACAGAAGCATATCTGGTTTCGGTGGCCAAAGATACCCTGCATCCAGAATATAAATACTATGAGTTAAGTTTCTCATTTAGGCCTTCAGAGGAACTTTTTGATGTGGTCAATGATCCGGATTGCATCCATAATTTAGCAGATGATCCTGATTATCAGGAAACCAAGGACCAGCTATCCAAACAGATGACAGAGGAGCTTATCCAGCAACAAGATCCACGGGCATTGGGCAATGGGGATGTCTTTGACAGCTATTATTATATGGGTTTCGAAGCGATGAAAAACATGTACGGAGATCGGTTTAAAATCCCGGAACACTTGGAAAAATATGCATCAATTTCAAATGGTAAGGTAGATTAATAAGAAAGTTGAACGGGTCACTGAAAGGACAACGGCACCTAAATCCCCCTTTACCAAAGGGGGCTAGGGGGATTTTTTGGAGAATTTTCCCTTGGAGATATAAAACAGGGGCAATGGGGATATTTTTGACAACTATATTATATTGGCTTTGAGGCCACGAAAAAGATATACGGAGAACAGTTTAAGTTCCCTGGATACTAAAAAAAATGGATTAATTTCAAATGGTAAAGTAGATTAATAAGTAAGTTGATGGAGCTTCACTATTCCCATATTAAACTTGTAATTCATTAAAAATAACCGAGGCAGCCTATTAGGGTTGGTTAAATCATTATGGGTTGTTTTTATTTACTTCACACCATAACCTAAGCTTGAATTTTTTTTGGCAAAAAATTGAATTTTAATAAGATTCTTATTAATAATATGCTAATTTGAGGTGATTAATTATTCTGATTGTAAATAATTTCTTCGATCGGTGTCAATTCAAAATTAAAGTTATTCTTTACTGTTTAAAATAGTGGAATATTTTAGCCACTTAATTGAATGGGAATGGGATGACAATGTTCAATTAAATATAACCCAATGATGAAAATTTATTTAATTCTGCACCTGTTTATCGGAAGAAATTTCCTCCCAAAGTACATGGTGCTCTCGTTAAGTTTGGTCATCCATTCCATGGCAGCATTTGGCAACGACAAAGACCTTAGTTGGATCCCTGAAACACTCCATTCTCTTGAGGAGGGGGAAGATTTATCCAAGAAAAAAATGGATGTGCCCAAAGGCTGGGAGTGGATTGAAATCACCGGTATCGTTACAGATGCTAATGGAGAACCCATCCCAGGAGCCACCATATCCATTCCAGGTACTTCTACCGGGACGGTGACCGATATTAATGGAGCCTTCAGGATTCAGGCGGAGGAAGGGGCTACCCTGATTTTTTCATTTATCGGCTATTTGTCGAAAAGGGTTACCGTTGGCAATCAGGCCGAAATCAATGTTACACTTGAGGAAGACATCTCCAACCTGGAAGAAGTAATTGTGGTAGGTTATGGTGTTCAGAAAAAATCGGATCTCACAGGTGCTGTGGTAAGGGCGGATATAGAAGCTTTTCGTGAATCGCCAAATGTATCCATCATGCAATCCCTGCAAGGATCGGTTGCCGGCCTGAATGTGGGCCAGGTGAACCAGGCAGGTGCAGAACCGAATATACAGATCAGAGGACGTACCTCCCTATCTGGGGAACAAAACCCGTTGATAGTCATTGACGGCGTAATTTATCGAGGAAATATCAATGATTTAAATCCCAACGACATCAAATCAATTGATGTGTTAAAGGATGCCAGTGCCGCAGCTATTTATGGGTCCCAGGCATCCAATGGGGTAATCATACTCACCACCAAAAAGGGTATGGACCTGGGAAAACCCACGATTTCATACTCTAATAGTTTTACGCTCCAGCAACCCATTAAAGAATTTCCTACGGGAACAGCAGATGATTTTTTGAAAAAAACAGAAGAATCTGATTTATACAACAGCAGGACGGAGGCTTCCGGCTACCTGGAGCCCAATCCAAATTGGGAACCTTCCTCCAATTTCAAGACCAGTGATGAAATCATTGCCTATAACCAGGGACGATCGGACAATTGGTACGAAATGATGACCAATGACAACCCCTTTATCCAAAATCATAATTTATCCTTGGCCAACGCCACGGAACGGTCCAATTTTTTTATTTCATTGGGTCATACCGATCAAACCGGACACCTTGTGAATGAAGGCTTCAAACGGATCAATGCCCGGGTAAATTTGGAAACAAATGTCACGGATTGGTTAACTTTTGGTCTGCAATCCTCCTTTACCAAAAGCGATTACCTGGGTTTGACGCCAAGCTTGGGTCACCGCTATTTATCTCCATTTGCCACTGCAAGGGATGAAAATGGGGAATTTATTCAAATTACAGGTGGTAATACGATCAACCCATTGGTACAATTGGAGTCCGATTTTGTGGATAAAAGGCTAAGTTTTTTTGGCAATTTTTATACGCAGATCGATTTCCCCTTTTTGGAAGGATTGAGTTATAAGGCCAATTACCTGAATAATTACATGACAGATCACAACTATTATTTTAGAGATTATGCCAGTAATTTTCAGGGAGGCGGAGAAAAAATGCACCAGTTTAATTACAATTGGTCCAGTGACCATATCCTTACCTATAAAAAGAATTTTAACGACATCCATGATATTTTCCTGACTTTACTCTATGGGGTAGAGAGCAGGGAATCCGAATATACCCGGGCCAGCTCATTTATCTTTGCCAATCCCGCACTGGGATACAATAACCTTCAATCCGGTAGTGCGGATCAGCAAAGGGCAAGTTCAGGTGGATGGGATGAGACCAGTCTATACCAAATGGCCCGGTTGTTTTATGGATACGACCACCGGTATTTATTCACTGGGACCATCAGGAGAGATGGTTTTTCCGGATTCGGAACAACCAATAAATTCGGATTATTTCCTTCCATTTCATTTGCATGGGCAGCCAGCGAAGAAACTTTCATCGCCGATCAATCGGATTGGTTGAATAATTTGAAATTAAGGGTTTCTTATGGTTCCAACGGTAACCGTACGGTAGGCAGGTACCAAACATTGGCTACGGTAGCAGGAGGTTTTAACTACATCGCAGCAGACGGGACGCCGTTATACACACAAGCCATAGATAAACTGGCAAGTCCCAATTTGAAATGGGAGACCACTACCGGGATCAACCTTGGACTCGATTTTGCCATCCTTGGAAACAGGATATCCGGATCCATAGATTATTACAATAATGAAACCACGGACTTGCTTTATCAGGTGGATATTCCCGGCATCAGCCGATTTGAAACTTTCCCTGACAATCTCGGAAGGATTCATAACCAGGGTTTGGATGTGGAAATCACCACCGTGAATATCAGGAACAAGGATGTTTTTTGGGAAAGTTCATTTGTGTTTTCCAGAAACCGGAATGAACTGAGAGAATTATTGGGCTTTGACCTGGATGGGGACGGGATAGAGGATGATTTGGTTTCTGAAGGCCTGTTCATTGGCCATCCTTTAGATGCTATTTTTGATTATTCTATCAATGGTTTATGGCAGGTCAATGAGGAGATACCTGTTTATTCTGATTTGGGAGCCTATAAAGTGGTGGATATTAATGAAGATGGAAATATCGATCCTGGGGACAGAAGCATCATCGGTTTCACCCAACCTTCCTTCCGCTTCAGCATCAACAATACGGTGACTTATAAAAACTGGACTTTTAGGTTTTTTGTAAATTCCATACAGGGTGGAAACGACAGGTATTTGGGTCAGGATAATATCAATAATTGGGGAATCATCAACCAGGAAAACCATTTCAACAATGATTTTCCCCTGGAACTGGATTATTGGACACCTGAAAACCCAGATGCCGTTTATGAGCGCCCCAATATCAACGTTTCGAGTGGAATAGCCGGAACAAGGTATATTCCCAGAAGCTTTGTAAGGCTTCAGGATGTTTCATTGGCCTACAATTTCCCAAGGGAATTATTGGATAGGGCCAACATCCAGAATTTAAAGGTTTTTGTCAGTGGTAAAAACCTCATTACCTGGACCAAATGGCCGGGTTGGGACCCTGAAACCGGTCAAAATATCAACCGTACAGGGAGACCGGTCCTCAAAGGCTATTCTTTGGGACTTAATTTAGGATTTTAATGAATAGGAGCCTTTTAAATCGCAATACGATGAAATCGACAATAAATAATTTCCTGATATTATTAATGTTTTTGGTGAACCTTGGATGTGATGAGGACCGTTTTTTGGAAGAAATTCCCAAGGATTTCCTATCTCCGGAAATAGCTTATGTGACTCAGAATGATTTTGAAGCAGCAGTTCTGAACCTGTATGCACTGACGCGAAATGAATTTTTCACCAGCGATAATCAAAACAATTTCCCCTCACTGGGTTGGGATGGGACGGATATGGTCTATGCCCATAAAAATTTTGGGGTCCGGCCGGACTGGGGGGGATCTTTACTCCTCCCAACCAATACCAACGTGGTTTATGGATCCATGTGGAAACCGGCCTATCAAATTATCTATGACGTCAATGTCATCATAGGCCGATCAGAAGCGGAACAAAGCCAATTAAACGAGGCACAGAAAAAACGGATTCAAGCAGAAGCTGCCTTTTTCAGGGGTTATATGTACAAAATGTTGGCCAATTTATATGGGGATGTGCCCATTGTTTTGGAGGAAGTAACTTCTCCCCGTCGGGATTTCGTCCGGTCCAGCAGGGAAGAAGTATACCAACAAAGTGCTGCCGATCTAAAATTGGCTGCAGAAGAACTACCTGATGTGGATGAGGTGGATGATTCAAGGATCAATAAATTGGCCGCCTACCATTTGCTTTCCGAGGTTTATATTTCCCTGGGTAGGTGGCAGGAAGCAGTGGACGCAGCATCGGAGGTAATTGATCATCCCCGTACTGCATTAATGACGGAAAGGTTTGGCTCCATGGTGGATCACCCTGAATTAGGTGGAGATGTTTATTGGGATTTGTTCAGGCAGGGCAATCAGAACCGATCTACCGGAAATACTGAGGCCATTTGGGTATTGCAGTACGAATTTAATGTTCCCGGGGGAAATGATGGATTCCAATTGGAAAGGACAATAGTTCCCAGATTATGGCAGGCCAAAATTTACAATAACGATGGATCGGTGCATCCTTTGGTTCCTTATCCCAATACCAATTATTATGGCAGGGGTTCAGGGTTCATGAGCCCATCTCGGTATTTGTATGATAATGTCTGGCGGAAAAGCGGATATGATGAGGATATCAGGAATTCCGAATTCAACATTGTCCGGGATTTTATCGTCAATAATCCCAGTTCGGACCACAACGGTAAATGGGTCTTTAAGGACAATGTGCCCATTGCCTTGGAAACGGTCAATGACACCACCAGGAATTTCTTTCCGGTTTTTGCCAAAGCTTCTGTAGTCGGCCAACATCCTTCGGAACTGTACCATAATGACCAGACCGTTCCAGGGTCGCTTACCAATGCTGCCCGGAGAACTTTCAGGGACAGGTATGTGATTCGATTAGCTGAAACCTACTTGCTTCGAGCGGAGGCCTATTTGGGGATGAATAATCCGGAACTGGCTGCAGAGGACATCAATTCGGTCAGAAACAGGGCCCAGGCACCTGAAGTCAATGCGGCAGATCTGGATTTGGATTATTTACTGGACGAGCGGTTGAGGGAATTGCATTTTGAATCCCTTCGCCTGCTTACCCTTACCCGGATGGGAAAATTGGTGGAAAGGGCCAGAACCTATAATCCCTGGGTGGGCGAGCTTTATCAGGATCACAATAATTTATGGCCGATTCCTTTCAACGAAATTGAAAAAAATATTGAAGCAGATTTAGGTCAGAATCCGGGGTATTGATGTGGGTTTGACCTTTTATAAAATACCGTCATTCCAGGGTAAAGAGCGGGCTTTGAGTGGTGGAACCCGTGGGAACCCAAACTATCTCAGCGCCCTTTGCGTAAACCTTTGCGCCCTTTGCGGTTAAAACCAAGGGAAACCGCAAAGTCCGCGAAGAATCCGCAGAGGTCGCCAAGAAAAATTTGGAATAAAAAAAAACTCAGCGCCCTTTGCGTAAACCTTTGCGCCCTTTGCGGTTAAAACCGAAGGAAACCGCAAAGCCCGCAAAGAATCCGCAGAGGCCGCCAAGAAAAAGGGGTTTGCTTTGACGATATATGCGATCATTAACCCCAATCTCACATTATTAAGGTCGAAGTAGGACTTTATTAACTCAATTCGGGAATATAATATCAAGCCTTTTGGTGGGAAAGGATACAGTGATTCAACCCCAAGAGAGGCAGGATGCTGGAGCCGGGAAAATTTCCCGGCTCCATTTTAAGAAAAAAAAATTTGTAGATAAAAGTGGTTTGCGTAATAAACCATTGAATATTAAAATTATACTAAAAATGAAACAAAATAACAGAAGATCTTTTTTTGGAAAATTGGGGGTTATGCTTTTTACGTTCTTTATGGGAAAAGTAAAACCACTGGTTTCAAAGGGAAACGATCTTGATCTGGTCAAAAGAAATATATCACTTATCAATAAAGTCTTTTTCACCAATGGGTTTAAAGTAACTGAAGTATCCCAAAATGAAGCCATCATTTGGACCCGCTTATGCGCCAGTGAAAAGCCCAACCCCATAATGCATAATAAAGGTAAAATCAAAAAAAACAACAATAATTTTTACCCGGTGAATTTTGATGAAAAACTATCTGTGCAAAATATGGACGGTGCCGTGGCAGCGACAAAAGGAAAGGTTAGGGTAAGGTATGGGCTAAATGGGGAAGAAACGATTTCTGATTGGAAAACAGCCGAACCCTCCAATGATTTTACGGTCCATATGCCAATTTCAAACCTCCAACCAGGGAGTAAATATCATTTTCAACTGGAAGCCACCCCCTTAGGTAGTGATGAAAAAACCGTGGTGGAAGGAGAATTTAAAACTGCCTATGATCCTGAGGAACCTGTAGAGGTAAATTTAACCACCTCCACCTGCCAATATTTTTGGAATTACGATGAGGATAACCGGGGCTTCAAAACCTATGATGCCATGCGAAAGCTAAAGCCTGATTTTTTTGTACATACAGGTGATTATGTATACTATGACAGAATCGGTCCCATGGTAGATAATCTGGAAAAAGCGAGACATAAATGGCATGCCATGGATGGATGGCCTTCCATCAAGGAATTTTATCAAAATGTACCGGTTTACATGCTGAAGGATGACCATGACCTTTTAAAAGATGATGTTTATCCGGATACCAGTCCTTTGGGGGAGTTTACCCTGGAGCAGGGGCTTAAAGTATGGCAGGAAAATGTACCGTTACAGGACAAACCCTACCGGACTTTCAGATGGGGAAAGGATTTGCAGATTTGGCTGGTGGAAGGAAGGGAGTTTAGGACTTCTAAGGAGAACTTATCCGAAGGCTCCAGAACCATTTGGGGTGAAGAACAGAAACAATGGTTTATAGACACCATGGAGGCTTCCGATGCCACCTTTAAAATTTTGTTTTCCCCAACCCCTGTGGTGGGACCTGACAGAGAAAAAAAGATGGACAACCATGCCAATCAGGTATTTGAGGAGGAAGGCAATTGGTTGAGACAGTTTTTATCTGCTAAAAATGGGGCTTTTGTGGTCAATGGAGACAGGCATTGGCAATATTATTCCATAGATGAAGAAACAGGTTTGAGGGAATTCGGTGCCGGCCCTGTATCCGATGCCCATTCAGGAGGTTGGTCCGAAGGTGATAAACGCCCCGAACACCAATTTTTGAGGGTCAATGGGGGATTTATGGGCATCAAGGTTTTCCGTCAGGGTGATATCCCCAAAATTGATTTCCGGCATTATGATGTGGAGGGAAATATAATGAACCAGGAGGAATTTGAGGGGTAAATGTAAAGTGATTTACTGAAATTAAGTGGGATCTCAGGATAAAATAGGCTTAAACTACGTAAAACCTTTAGTAGAACCATTCGTGCATTGGTGGCAAAAAAAT
>JBBDSB010000037.1:0-12868 GCA_040905205.1 Cyclobacteriaceae bacterium | reverse complement strand
AATCCCGCCACCCCGACGAGAGTTGAGCCAGGCTGGTTTCCCAGTCTGGCTTTTTTATGGAATATTTTGTCTATATTCTGTACGCGCCCGCATGGAATTTTTACTATGTAGGGCAGACTCAGGATTTGGAGGGGAGGATTTATCGCCACAATTCCGGCAAGAATAAATCCAACCCAGAGGGCATGACCTATAAAATCAATCCTTTTGAAATCCATCAGGGTCTCTTTCAATTTATCTATATAAATCCATGCCTAAGTAAGGGAAAATGTGATTTTTGCAAAATGGGTTTTATGAAAAGGTTTAAAATTGAAAATATTAAAAATCTCAATACGTCCAACATTTACCAACCATTCGCCAGCACATCCACTATGTGCATTGTTCTGATGGGAATATTATGCCTGCGAATGTATCCATTGAGTTGCAAAAGGCAGGAGGAGTCGGTAGAAATGATGTATTCAGCACCTTGTTTTACTGCGTTGTTTACTTTTTGCTCTGCCATGCCTACGGAGATAGGCTCAAATTTAACGGCAAAGGTGCCGCCAAAGCCACAGCAGACTTCAGAATCACCTGTTTCTCTAAGCTCTAAACCTTTCACATTGGACAATAGCTTTCTTGGAGCTTCCCGAATTCCACATTCCCGCAATGCACCACAGGCATCATGGTAAACGGCCACTCCTTCCAGTGAAGCTCCTACATCCGACACACTTAGCTCCTCTGTCAAAAACTCCGTAAATTCATAAAATTTTTCCAGTTGGGGCATTCCATTTACAGGGAGGTCATGCGCTTCAAAAAGCTTGTGATAATAGTTGCGTAAGTAACCAACACAGGAACCTCCGGGCGCTACAACGGGAGTATGACTATCAAACTCTCCATGGAATTTTTCCGTAACCGCCCGGCACTCATCCCAGTATCCGGCATTGAAAGCAGGCTGACCACAGCAAGTTTGGTTGGGGTTATAACCTACCTCACATCCCAGCTTTTCCAAAATTTTCACCATATTGAAAGCCGTTTCAGGAAACAATTGGTCGACGAAGCAAGGGATAAAGAGCTGAACTTTCATGTGCTTTGGTGTAGGGATTGATTAAAATGATTTTTTTAGAGCATATCGAGACAAGCAGGCACTTCATTATTCCACCAGCAGAATGTACACTTCCACCGGACCATGAACACCAATGACCAGGGTTCTCTCAATATCACCGGTGCGGCTGGGGCCGGAAGCAAAAAAAAGTGCAGAAGGGAAATTTTCAGCGTATTTTTTTTTGATATGCTTTATTGCATCGTTGATATCAAAAACCAGTTGGTTTGCCGTAGCAATCACCAGGTGAACTGGTACAGAAACCGGCAAGGTGCGTCCGGAGGCTTGCGAAGTGCTCAGCAAAACGCTTCCGGTACGTGCCACCAAACATTCACAATCTGTTATTCCGACTTCCGGTTCATTGCCATTCACATTATTTATAAAAGCTGCTGATTGCAGGTCTTTCAGAAGGGCGGGGTGTTGACAACTTATATTTTTCCACTTCTTTTCCGCCACCAATGATCCCAAATTATTGAGCAGGTCTTTCTTTCCGGCACAGGTTATTAATTTTCCCTGATGCGCAGTAAACTCCTTTGAAAACCTGCTTTGAAGATCACCATTGTCTCCAGTGAACCCGATGTGAAAATCTTCTTCTTGGGGAAAAGGTATGTCTACACGCTCGCGCAGCGCCCTGCCTATTTTATGTAAGATATTTTCACGTGCTTTACTTGGAGCCATATTTTTTTGTTGGATATATAAGGGCACTTCCTTGTCTGAAACCTTTTGGTACAGTTATTAATTTTTTCGTTCTTTCCATAGCTGATTGAAAGATTTGGGAGAAAATACCGGTAACGTTCTGTCGGCTCCCCAGGCTCGTTTGAATATTTTTTGAAAAACAAAGTTTTTAGTGTCTCCCCCTACCCCATCCATGATCTGGCGGTTCATGCTCGCTTTTTTCCAGGCATACCAGGCCAGTTGCTCAGAACGGGATGTGTACTTTCCAGTAACTGCTTTACGGCGATTGTGCAATAACAACTCATGCAGGTTGATACGAACGGGACATACTTCAGTACAACTCCCGCACAGGGAGGAGGCATGACTCAGATGTTTATATTCGTCGATGCCGTTCAGATAGGGGGTAATAACTGATCCGATAGGGCCGCTGTAGGTAGCCTTATAGGTATGTCCGCCAATATTCTGGTACACGGGGCAAACGTTTAAACAAGCTCCACAACGGATACAGTATAAACTTTCCCGGGAAGTCTTGTCAGCAAGAATATTTGTTCGCCCATTATCCAGGAGGATCATATACATTTCTTCCGGTCCGTCTGTTTCATTTTCCTTTTTGGGTCCTGTAAAAATGCTGTTGTAAACAGTAATATGTTGTCCTGACCCATGAGTGGCCAGCAGGGGCCAGAATAGCCCCAGATCATGGACAGAAGGCAATACCTTTTCTATTCCTGTAATGGCAATGTGTGTTTTTGGAAAACTGCCTGAGAGCCAGGCATTGCCTTCATTTTCTGTAATGGCAATGCCACCGATATCCGCCAAAATAAAATTAGCACCCGTAATACCAATTTCTGCATCCCGGAATTTTTGTCTCAGTTTTTGCCTGGTCACCAAGGTGAGTTGTTCAGGCGTAAGGTTGGGAGAAACCTTCAGCTTCTCATGAAACAAGTGGGCCACGTCCTCTTTGCTTTTATGCATGGCCGGAGATACGATATGATAGGGAGGCTCCCCGTCTAATTGCTGAATGTATTCCCCAAGGTCTGTTTCAACTATTTCAATGTCATGCCTCGTCAAAAAGTCATTGAGATGAATCTCCTCGGTCACCATTGACTTACTTTTCACGATCGTTTTTGCCTGTTTGCCCTGGCATATCTTCAGAATTGCATCCAGGGCCTGATGAGTATTTTCTGCCCAGATAACCTTACCACCATTTTTGATAAAATTGGCTTCAAACATCTCCAAATATTTATCAAGATGTTCTATAGCCTCCCATTTGATGTTTTTTGCTTTTTTCCGAACAGATTCTAAATCAGAAAACTGTTTTTTACCATTTTTAAAAGCATCTTCCGATTGCCGGAGGGTAAAGTTGATCTTTTTTCTATGGACCAGGTCAGCAGTTTTTACCTTACTGTCTTTCAAAAAGGTTTTTTGTCGATTATGCATATTGTATTTGCTTTATTGAACCACCTCAATGATGGAATGAACCTCCACAGGGGGTATCATAAGTTCGATGCGATTGTTACGGTATTCGAAATCCAGTATCTTATTCATTGGCTGCAACTTTACAGCTTTTGGCTTCTCTTCTACTTTTAAGTTTATAGTCAAGGGAGGTGTGAGACGCAATTCATTATATGCGAGCACATTTCTGTTAAAGTGTTCCCCCGACGAATTGATCAGATGGACCAGTATATTTCCTCCTTTCTTCCCGAGTACAACATGAACCTGATCCGAACCTTTTACTTTAAGGGTCGCATCTGGGAAAAGCCGCTCGATGAGCTGATTGATAAGTTCATTGAACACAGGGTTTCTATAGGTGTTATAGGCAGCAGACATATCCAGATACAAAGCAGCGATATTGCCTTTTCCGTAATTGTTGATAGTAGCTACCGGATAGTCCGTGGCATAACGATAATCACGCTGACTGTAAACATGTCCTATCTCTTCTGTTCCCGCATTTGATATCACAGGCTGCCACTGTGTCTTAATACCTGCAATACCACCCAAACCTTTATCTCCAATATTAATTTGAGTAGTAGTATCTTCTCCCATTAATGTGACCGCTAAAAGAGGTTCAAATTCCTTCACAGTTTTAGCCCCGATCACCAATACATTTCCTCCTGTTTCCACATAGTCCAATAGCTGTTCTTTTATTTCTTTATCGAAAGCCTCCCACTCAGGAATTACAATCAGTGGATATTTTTGCATTAGCTCTTTCATTTTGTGATCCATCAATATCTCAACCGAATGCTGACCATCGAGTAGCATATTTGCAATCCCCTCCATATTGGCATACCCTCCACCTCCATATACACCGTTGAAATGTTTCTTCCAACCTTCCTGAGAATACCACATTCCTATTTGGGGAACAACTTCGCTGTACTGGCAAAAAGGTTGTCGTTCCCGGCAAAAGTTTGCCAGTTTGACCATGGCCTCCGTATCTAAGGTTCTGAAAGAGGCATCCCTATTTTGTTGAAAGTATACCTGAAACCCTCCCCCCATTGCCATTACTTCGGCGGCTTCTTGTTGCAATTGTACCAGCGACTTTGGACTATGGATGCCTCCCATAAAGTCAATAGGGGCAAATCCCCATGCCATCAAATCCCAGGGTTTTCCCTGCAACGCCAAACACCTGGCCTGAAAAGCTGCACTATAAACTCCATTCTGCCCCGACACATCACCGGAGAGAAAATCTACTGCTACATCCACTTTTTCAGGCATTACCGAAGAGTAGGCCCAGTTACTGGCTATTTGAAACTCCGGTTTATATTGATGCAACTCATCTATGTAATTTTTCATATACCTTCTATAAACCAGTCGATTATAATCAAGCCATTCTTTGTAACCGGGATCAGTGGTTTTTCGCGGTACTTCTTTGATTTTTGTTTCCTGTATAAATCCCTTCATTACCTCTGGAGAATAATCAGGGGCAGTGGCCCAGCAATCCCCATCTACCCAGGCTCCGTCTATGTCATATACATCTATCATCTCTTTTAGTTGAGGAATTAAAAGTTTGGCTGCATAATCGCTGAGATAAGCTGCTTTGGTTGAATCCTTTGATCCGTCTGAGTTAATGCGGCCCCATTCGGGGTACTCAGCGATGGCCCTTGCATCCCATATACCCGAATAATGTACATAAAGTGGAACATTATGTTTGGCAGTAATATCCCGCCATATTCTCATAGGATCTTTTACAAAGCTATTCGCAGAGAATCCCACCTGGGTTGGGTAACTGGAATAACCAGGATGGCCTTTGCTGTCAATCTGAATGTAATCTGGCTTTGTTCGCAAAAGAAAATCATGTAGCAGATCCTCATCAAAATTTCCACCTAATTCTTTATCATTTTGAGTGGCATGAAAATCAAAGTGAAAACCAAAGAAACTTTCCGATCTTTTCAGCTTTTCCTGCCCTTTAGATAGTACGGAATGCATCATTAAGAGGGCAAATGTGATGTATGTTATTCGGTTTTTCATATAATAGTCTTAATCGGTGTGAAATACTTCTTCCATTGTGGTCCATATCTCATTTTTTGAACTTGCTTCCGGAAGCGGAATCTGACAGGGGTCTGTTTCCTTCCACCAACGTTGGGTAGTGGTATCAGCAGCGATTTTTTTCATATCTTCTTCGTAATTGTTGCCCACATATTCATAGTAACTGAATAGATAATATTTGTCCTCGATCTTTTGGATATAGATAGAATAATTTTCTATGTTAGCTTCTTTAATTTTCTTTAAAACCCCTTCCCAGGTGTTAGCATGGAGTTCTTTATAATAGGCTATTTTTTCAGGTTTTATGCCCGTGACCATACCATAACGCAAAGGTTTTTTTTTGAATGATTCGAGGAAGTAACTTTCCATTAATTCATGAATTGTTCCATTGAAAATTGCCCACTGCAAATCAGCTCCCTCTTGCTGGATTCCACCAGTAAAATAAACGATAACCTTTCCATTATAGACAGTGAGTCCAGGATCCGAAGCATTAATTTCGTGTACTTCCGGTTCACTATATGGCAGGTTCTTATTATTGACATTATGCGTTAGAAAAGGACGATCCTCAGGTGCATCCTGCCATTGAATCAGGTCGCGAGAACGGGTTATTCGTGTTTCCCAACCTACTTCCAATGATTCCAAATAAAGAAGATAATACCAACCATTTGCATAAACCACTTCCGGACCACCGGTATACTTATGGTCACCATAGTTAGCATCTTTAATGATATGATCATTCCAATTATCGGTAAGGCTACTAATGCGACCAAAACACATAGTAAATGGCTTACCTAGGCAATCTGTTTCCCATAGAAAAACAAATCCTTTATCATCCCGCGTTAGTGAAACATTAAATATCTTACCCGCAGGACTATCAAAGACCTTCACGGGCTCCGACCATGTTTTCAAATTTTCGGACCTGGTCATTTCAACATATTTCCGGTTTTTTGTTTCGTTGACACCAAATACATACACCCTGCCCTCCCACACAATGGCAGTTCCTAAGCTATTTTCTTTCAAGGGAGTAGATATGAATGTGCGTCCTTCATAATCTTCAGGGCCATTAGGTAGGTGAGCTATCCATATCTCTTTTTTTTTGACGCCTTTTCTTGGGCCAGGCAAGTAACTCGAACGCCAGTTTTCTAGTAAATAAAAATCGTTATTAAAAATAAAAGGCTTAGGTTCTGTAGATAAGGATTTTAGTCTTTCCATTTTAGTTAATGGATGGTCCCAACTTTCATGGATCAATAGCTTCGTTTCTTTTGTGCCGGATTGTCTTAATTCAGTTTCACCATTATCTTTAAGATTACAAGAGATGATAAATACTTCCAGAAATAGAACAATCAAGCTATTTGTTAACTGCATATTATTATATTTTATATAAATGTTAATCTCCATGAAAAAGAACCTGAGCATTAATTGGTTGTTTTGTAAAATCAGGACCAGACCAGGATAGGTCTAAAATAGCATGATCAATTCGCTGGAAATAATCCACAGTAATTGGATGGAATCCCTTTTCCAGAACAATTGGAATACCAATGGACTCACGCATGATTTCAGAATCTACAACTCCACGTCCTGTATTCAGTATTTGCTGTTCTCCAATACTAATATTACATCCATCATTGTATTTTGCATGAATTTTATATACTCCGGTTTCTGGAACTTTGATATAACCGGTAAAACGAATTCCAAATAGTTCATTACGAAGACCTTTGCTGACATCGAAGAAATATACAATGCCTTCATCTGCAGGATTAAGTTTATTAAAATCGGGCACTTGGCTCCACAATCCCTCAAAATATTGATATTTTAGACCCCTCTTAAGGTTTTCTACCTCATTTGCTGGTTTTGGACTTTCTTTGGTGAAGCTTCTTTCACGCACGTTACTGACGCGTTCCCCATCCTGGAAAAGTGCTGCCTTGATTGTAGTATTCTCTGTTAAAATAATTGGACAGCCCTCTTCATATAGCGTAGAACGCTTCGTGGGTATAGTACCATTTATGGTATAACGGATACCAACCTGAGGTACACTTTTATTGAGCGAAACCTTCATTTGATCATACAATATTCCAGCCTCTGCGTCGATTACAGGTGGATTCATCACTTCCGGATATCCCTCTATATTCATTCTGACAACCATACTAATCTGGTTAGGAGATTTTTTTGGAAGGCTGATAATCATTTCATCATCGTAGGTTGATATAGGACATTGGGTCTTATTATTATCTGCAAGCAAGTAGACTTCCTTGATTACATTATTAATCCTGGGTACACGTAGTTTGCCGTCATCCGGCCAGTTGAAAATATGAAAATATAATTCTGTAACCCCTTCATTCCCAACCTTCTTTGTACATCGGCCCCATGGCAAATTTTCAAATGGACTGGCGGTAGTTCCATAAATACTCTCCGAATTAACAGACATCCATCTTCCAATACCTTTAAGCCTTTCAATGCTAGCTTCAGGTATTGTTCCATCTGCCCTAGGTCCAATATTCAACAAAAAGTTACCTCCTTTACTTGCGACATCCACCAACATATGAATCAGGCTATCCGTGCTTTTCCAATTATGATCCCAGCTTCTGTAACCCCATGTGTCGTTCATTGTCATACATGTTTCCCAATCATAATCCAACCCGGTTGCTGGAATATATTGTTCAGGTGTTTTCCAATCTCCCGAATAGTCACCTCCCAACCGGTTATTCATTATTAGATTTGGATATTCATTTGTGACTTGTAAAATCATATCAGCTCGTTCTCTGTTTACATTATACCAGCCACCTCCATCCCACCATAAAAGATCTATTTCACCATAGTTTGTAAGCATCTCAGTAACTTGAGGTACAACAATACCCTTAAAATAAGTATCCATATCCTTGGTCTTCTGAATTGGATCCCATTGTCCACCAGGTTTAAAATCCAATGACTGAACTTCTCCACCAGGATGTACATAATCCACAGAATGAGAATAATACAACCCTACCCTGATACCTTTTTCCCGACAACTTTTTATAATAGGATCAAGAAGGTCTTTACCATATGGAGTTGAATCAACAACATCCCAATCTGATACTTTAGAATCATACAAAGAAAAACCTTCGTGATGTTTAGCAGTAATTACTAAATATTTCATACCCGCTTCAATTGCAAGATCAACCCACTCTTCTGGATCATACTTTACGGGATTAAATTGGTCAGCATATTCTTTATATTCGTTAACTGGAATATGTTCATGCTGCATAATCCAAGAGCTAACCCTATCGACCTTTTCCCCCTTATACATTCCAGCAGGAACGGCATAAACTCCCCAGTGAATAAACAGGCCGAATTTAGCTTCCCGCCACCATTTCATTTTTTGTTCCCGTTCATCATTTAATTTGGTTGGATTAGTACTTACACTTTCTCCTACCAATATTTGTGAAATACAGGAAGATGAAAATAAAAAGAAGAACAGAGCTGCTATCACGAAACCATTCGATTTAACCATACTGTTAATAATTAAGGTAATATTTAAATGAGAAGATCATAATCAATTCAGTAACTTGGAAAAAAAGTAGTCATCAATTCATTAACTGTCCCATTAAATTTGGCCCACTGCAAGTCCCCCCCTCTCTTCTGAATGCCTCCTGTAAAATAGACAATTACCTCATCGCCATATACCGTTATCCCGGGATCTGAAGCATTGATCTCCTGCACATGAGGTTCATGTAGTGGAAGGTTCTTGTGATGTTTGCTAAAAGGTATAAAAGGGCGGTCTTGTGGAGCATCCTCCCAATTAATCAGATTTTTTGAACGAGTTATTCGTGTTTCCCAACCAGGTTTTAAAGCCTCCAAGTAGAGCAGATAATACCAACCATTCTCAAATATGACTTCTGGGCCTCCGGTATATTTTTGTTCGCCATAAACTGCATTTTCAATTATATGATCATTCCAGTTATCGGTAAGGCTATCAATGCGACCAAAACACATGGTAAAAGGCTTGCCTAAACCATTTGTTTCCCATAAGAATACAAAGCCATTATCATCTCTGGTTAGTGATACATTAAATATTTTACCTTCAGGGCTGTCAAAAACCTTAACTGGTTCTGACCATTTTTCCAAATCCTGGGACCATGTCATTTCAACATATTGTCGTCCGCTTTCCTCATTTACGCCATATACGTAAACTCTTTCTTTCCATACAATGGCAGTACCCAAAGTATTTCCTTTCAATGCTGCAGATATATACTTTCTGCCTTTGTAGTCTTCCGGACCGTTAGGAAGGTGGGCGATCCACATTTCGTCATTCTTTCCTGCAGACTCATTTGGTTGTCCAGGCCAATCCCAGCGTGATCGCCAACACTCTAGTAAATAAAACTTGCCATTTAGATTGAATGGCTGCACCTCGACAAGGGGTGAATGCAGTCGTCCCACCTTATTCAATGGATGATTCCATTTAACGTTCAATGATTCTGCATCTAATTGATCTATTTGCTTCGCTGATTCAAACTTATTTGTCTTACTGTTATTTTGATTACATGCTGTATTCCAAATAATAATAAGGAGGACTGTCATATAATTAATCGAATTTATGTTCTTCATAATTTTTGTATTCATGTTTTTCATATTTCATCAGGTAGTTTACAAGGTTGCCCGGTTTTTTTGACCAAAGGCAGTGAGGCCCCAACTTTCCTAAGGTAATTACTTAATTTTACTCCCAATTCACTTTTTTTGGCGGTATAGGTCAATGACAAATCATTTTCTTCATGAATATCTTCCTTGATATTGTACAGTTCCATTACACTTTCTTTGTAATGATAAATCAGCTTCCAATCACCTTCGCGAATGACGCTATATGGCTCGTTACTGAAATAATGAGGAAAATGCCAGACAAATTGCCTTTTGTTTGCGGCATCATCTTCTTTGCCTTTCAGTAGCGGTACAAAGGTTTTACCATCAATTTTGCTTCCTGTTTTGTTAAAATTTACAATTCCCGCCATCTCGATAAATGAAGGGAATACATCCTCAATGATCACAGGAATGCTAGATGAAGTATTGGGTTTAACTACGCCAGGCCATTTAACTATCATTGGGACTCTGATACCCCCTTCATATGGATCCAGTTTATGGCCACGCAAAGGATAATTTAGAGTAGCCTCTTGTGGAGCACCATTGTCGGACATGAACACAATTATGGTGTTATCTTCAATATTTAATTCTTTTAATTTATCCATGATGTCGCCCAATGATTTATCCATTCCTTCAATCATTGAAGCGTATACAGCATCAAACTTTTTTAATCCTGCATGTTCATAGTTGTGATAATATCTCTCGTCTTTCATCCATGGGCCATGGATAGCATAATGAGACATGTATAAGAAAAAGGGCTTTTGAGCTATGGTGGCATTTTCCATTGCGCTGACAGCTTCCTTAGTAAGTACATCAGTGAGATTCAGATCGGTACCATGATATTGTTCCAAACCCGGAACACCCCAAACTTTGCCATGTTCAGGATCATCATTTCCGAAATTATCTTTTGCATAATATGACTGTGGAGCACCTGCTGCATGACCGGCCACATTAACATCAAATCCCAAATTAATGGGGTCTTCTCCCAATGTACCCTTTGCTGCAAAATGTCCTTTTCCTATATGAATAGAAAAGTAACCGGCTTCTTTCAAAATCATGGGTAATGTTTTAGCATAATATGTATTCCCAGCTTGAGAATCAGGAACGGGACTCAATCCGTTCACATTCCATTCCGGTATTTCCAATACAGGATGTTCTTTATCAGGGGATTTGTCCTTAAGCAATGTCCAGTTGGTCACTTTGTGGCGAGTAGCATTCATTCCTGTAAGTAAACTTACTCTTGTGGGTGAGCATAACGGATTAGCATAAGCTTGTGTAAATTTCATTCCTTGGGAAGCAAGGCGTTCCATATTGGGTGTATGATACCGGTCATTCAATTTGGTTTTATGATCCCAAAACGGTACGGAAGTGTCTTGCCAGCCCATGTCATCTACCAAAAAATAGATGATATTAGGTTTTGGTTGTTGTGCCAAACCATTGGAATAAAAATGTAAAATTAAAATTGCCGAAATTATTGTTATTACTATTTGCTTCATTGCCGTATGATAAAATTAAAGTGCACTCAATAAATGTATATTTTCAGTTGATGGGATCAGCCCGGGCATTTTCTGAACGCTAGTAAAAGCCTTCCATTAATTCCTGCACCGTACCATTGAAAATGAAGGGCTCTACCTCACCCAGTGATGATTGGAACCTGCCCATTTTGTCCTGTGGTTGCTCCCAATCTCCGGTTTCATCATCCTTCACTTGTTGGCATCCTGGCACCAACATCAGGGGCGTATAGAGGAGAATTGTTGAATATTTAAAACAAAATATCATGGTGTACGGCCTTTATTTATCTGTCAGGTAAACCGTGAAATTTTTCATTGAAATTCTATTTTCATCTCCTGCTAAAGAAAGCCGAAGCCTGTTGGTCTCAACCGGATCGAAGGTTTGAATTCGTTTTCTTCCAATACTTTCACCATTGGCAATGGTTTCCCATTGACCGCCGATATTGGCTTCCACCTTATACTGTTTAATGTATTGACCCTTTTGAATATCTTCTTCTAACACAAGAAGATTTACCCGTTGTTTTTGCGGGAGATTAATAAAAAGCTCATTTGCCGATTTATTCTCTGAGAGATTTACACTGCCTACCGGAGTAGCAAAAGTGTGCTCCAAGGTTTTTCCAAATTCAGATAATCGTTTCACTTCCGCTTCGGGAATCACACCGCTGGTATCAGGTGTCATATTGACTAACAGATTGGCACCCCGGCCGATGGATTCAAAATATACATTCATCAGGAAAGGAGTATCTCGTAAAGTCTTGTCTGAGTCAGGGGTCCAAAACCAGGTTTTTCTTGTATGAAGGTTAGCCTCGGCAGGGATCCAGCCTGAATTTTGAGGACCTACCCAATGTTCGAGCCCCTGTCCAGGTTTCACCACATTCCACAGGGGATAAACAGCCCATCCTTGTTCACTCCCAGACCATCGCACATCCGGTTTGGTTCCTCCCATCACCACTGCATGGGGTTGCAAATGCTTTACCATGGATTGAATGCCATCTCCGTAGGCTGTTCCCAGGGGCTGCATGGTTTCAGGATCCATTACATCCCAACCAAATGGGTCATAAGCACCATCAAACCAGAGGTATGAAATCTCACCATAGTTAGTCAGCAGTTCTCTTAATTGTTCCATAAATACAGGGAAATATTTGTGAATATCTCCTACAAGCTTTCGCTGTCCCTGGGGGTCGGGTGTACTGGTGCAACCAAAATGCTTATCTCCTCCTGATACATACAGCCCGATTTTCATATCATGTTTCCGGCAGGCCTTTACAAACTCAGCTACCACATCCCCCTTGCCGTCTTTCCAGGGAGAGCTTTTTACCGAATAATCCGTTGTTTTTGTAGGCCACAGGCAATAGCCATTGTGATGCTTGGCTGTCAGGACAATATGTTTTGCCCCGAATGACTGAGCGGCTTTCACCCATTGCTCCGCATCCAGTTTGGATGGATTAAAAATATCGGCAGCAGGTACCGCCATCATATCCGACTGGATATATGAAGCAGGACCAAAGTGAACGAAAGC
>JBBDSB010000036.1:0-12953 GCA_040905205.1 Cyclobacteriaceae bacterium | reverse complement strand
GGTTTTCATTTTTGGCCAATCCCAACTCTTTATTAATGATCAATTGAATGGCCAAGGCCCTTCTTACGGAAGATTCGGTCGGTGTAGTAATGGCTTCATCATAAGCATTGGTGTGGAGGGAATTGCAGTTGTCATAAATAGCATAGAGGGCCTGAAGGGTAGTCCTTATGTCATTAAAGTCTATTTCCTGGGCATGTAAAGACCGGCCGGAGGTCTGAATATGATATTTCAACATTTGAGACCGGGAATTTCCGCCATATTTTAATTTGAGGGCCTTTGCCCAAATCCTTCTTGCTACCCTTCCAATGACGGCATATTCCGGATCAATCCCGTTGGAAAAGAAAAAAGACAGGTTAGGGGCAAAATCATCAATTTTCATTCCCCTTGAAAGAAAATATTCCACATAGGTAAAGCCATTGCTGAGGGTAAGTGCCAGCTGCGTAATGGGGTTGGCACCTGCTTCTGCGATATGATAGCCTGATACGGATACGGAATAAAAATTTCTAACCCCATTCCTTACAAAATATTCCTGGACATCACCCATCAGTTTCAGGGAAAATGCCGTCGAAAAAATACAGGTGTTTTGTGCTTGATCTTCTTTTAGAATATCTGACTGCACGGTCCCTCTAATCTTTTTAAGGGTAGCTGCTTTTATTTTCCCGTACACCTCTGGCGGAAGCACTTTATCCCCTGTTAATCCCAATAACATCAGCCCCAGTCCATTGTTTTCCTCCGGAAGTATTCCCTGGTATTCGGGTTGTGAGTAGGATTCTCCAAAAAGATCGCGGATTTTTTCCCGGATTTCATTTTCCAATCCGGAATTCTTTATGTACAGTTCACATTGTTGATCCACCGCCACATTTAGGTAAAATGCGGTGAAAATGGCTGCAGGACCGTTGATGGTCATGGAAACTGAGGTAGTAGGCGCAGAAAGGTCAAATCCTGAGTACAGCTTTTTGGTGTCATCCAGGGTGCAGATGCTTACGCCGGCATTTCCTATTTTTCCAAATATGTCGGGGCGAATGGCAGGATCCTCCCCATAGAGAGAAACTGAATCAAAGGCGGTTGACAGCCTTGCTGCAGGCATTCCTTTTGAAAGGTAATGGAAGCGTTTGTTGGTCCTTTCAGGTCCCCCTTCTCCTGCAAACATTCTGGTAGGATCTTCATTTTCCCGCTTAAGGGGAAACACACCGGCAGTAAAAGGGAATTCTCCCGGCAAATTTTCCCTCAGGTGCCAGTATAACAAATCGCCCCAGGCTTCAAATGCAGGTAAGGCCACTTTTGGAATTCTGGTATTGGAAAGAGAGGTAGAAAAAGTTTTAATTTTTATTTCCTTTTCCCTAACCTTGAAAGTAAGAAATTCTTCCTGATATGATTTTACTTTTTCCGACCAGTTTTCCAACCATTCTAAATTCTTTGGATCCAATTCCTTTCCAAGATCCAGGAATTCTTTCTGTAAATGTTTCTGTATTCCCTTATTTTCAGGTGCTCCATTGAGATGGTCAATGGCTAGTTTTAATCCATACAGCTTTTGGGCAATGTCCTTTTGCCGGGTGGCCTTGCGGTCATAATCCCTATTGTTTTCAGCGATCTCAGAAAGGTAGCGCAGCCGGGGCCCCGGGATGATGGTGGTTTTATGCATTTCTCCTTCCACCACCAATTGGAATCCCTCCTTTCGATGTAGTTTTAAGCTTCCCTCCATTCTTTTCATAATGGAAATGTACAGTCTGTTCATACCCTTATCATTAAACTGGGAAGCCATTGTGCCAAATATGGGCAGGGATTGATCTTCTATATCCCATAACTGTTGGTTTCTTCGGTATTGTTTTCTCACATCCCGTATTGCATCCTCAGCCCCTTGTTTGTCAAACTTATTGATCGCTATAAAATCAGCGAAATCCAACATGTCTATTTTTTCCAACTGCGAGGCGGCACCAAATTCAGGGGTCATCACATAAAGAGACAAATCTGAAAACGCCTCGATTTCGGTATCCGACTGTCCTATTCCTGAAGTTTCTAAAATGATAAAATCAAACCCTGCTGCTTTAAAAACTTCAAGGGCAAATCCTATATGCTCGGGCAAGGCAAGGTCTGACCGGCGGGTGGCCATGGACCTCATAAATACCCTGGGATGGTTAATGGCATTCATTCGTATCCGGTCCCCCAATAAAGCTCCCCCTGTCTTCTTTTTGGTGGGATCAATAGACAAAACCGCCAATCTACCCTCCTCATGTTGCTGTAAAAAGCGTCTTATCAATTCATCCACAACGGATGATTTTCCAGCCCCGCCGGTTCCAGTAATGCCCAAAATGGGCGGATTATTCACAGCAGGGCGGGCTTTATGGAATTGGGAAAACTCCTTTGCCAGGGAAGCCCCATTTTCCCCAAGCGTGATCCATCTTGCGATGTCCGCATCTTGAATAAGGGTTGCCTGTAACCTGAAATCAAGGTTTTTATTCCTGTTATTAAGACAGAAATCTGCTTTTTCCAACAAATCATCAACCATTCCCTCAAGCCCCATTTTTCTGCCGTCATCCGGGGAATAAATCCTGCAAATCCCATATTCATGCAATTCTTTCGCCTCATCCGGAAAAATGGTTCCTCCCCCCCCTCCGAAAATCAGAATGTGCCCTGAGGCACTTTTCTCCAATAAATCAAAGAGGTATTTAAAAAATTCTATATGGCCCCCTTGATAAGAAGTGATGGCGATGGCATGCGCATCCTCCTGAATGGCGCATCTTACAATTTCCTCTGCAGATCGGTTATGCCCCAAATGGATCACTTCACACCCAGCGGCCTGAATGATCCTTCGCATCATGTTAATGGCCACATCATGCCCATCAAAAAGGGAAGTGGCCGTGATTATCCTCAATTTATTTTTGGGTCGGTACCTTTTTTGCATTATTTAATTAGGTTATCCTGCTTTCTCAATTTTATTAGAGAAAAATAGCATTTTTACTTGTGAAATCTGTTGACAAAGTTAGGCAATGCTTTTCAAAAAGCCCCTTGATCTTAACCTGAAGTAAGGAATAATTCTTCGTTACCAAATTAATTCAAACGAAAATAGGTGAAAGTACTACTTTTATTCAAAGGTTATCAGGTTGCTTTTTCGGGTACCGGGGGAAAGTATTATATTTATGAAAAATTTAAGAGTAAAATCATAATTATAACGGAAAAGTTTAAAGAAATTTGCCCTGTATCAATGCCCTGTTTCCCTTTCCATCAAGGATAACCATAGCAATAAATTTAATTTTAAAATATCTTAATTTATAAGGCATCAAAGTCAAAATCCCTGCCCATGAAATTTTCCCTTTACTTAGGAAAATACAGCGGAATAAAAGTTTTTATCCATTGGACATTTTCCTTATTGCTGCTATGGATCATTATAGCGAATGCACAATCCGGAACTGCTTTTGCGGATACCGGATGGACCCTTTTATTTATCTTAAGCTTATTTTTCTGTGTGATCCTCCACGAGTTCGGACATGCCCTTACTGCACAAAAGTATGGCATTCAAACCAAAGACATCATTTTGCTTCCCATAGGCGGTTTGGCCCGCCTTGAGAAACTTCCGGAAGATCCCAAACAGGAATTGAAGGTGGCCTTAGCAGGACCTTTGGTCAATATTATTCTTTTTTTTCTACTGGGGATAGTGGTTTATTTTACGGGATTTGATCGGACTCAAATTGAAGCGGCCCATTTGGATGGGGAATCCATCTGGGTATTTTTGGCTTCTGCCAATCTGATCCTGGCTCTATTTAATTTATTGCCGGCTTTTCCCATGGACGGAGGCAGGGTATTGCGGGCTTTGTTATCCATAAAAATGCCTAGGGTCAAAGCAACGGAAATTGCCGGAGGCATTGGACAAATGATGGCCATCTTCTTTGTTTTTTTTGGCCTTTTTAATAATCCCATATTGGTCCTGATAGGAATTTTTATTTTCCTGGGAGCCCAGGCAGAAGTAAACCATACCAAACAGAATTTCTTTCTTAAGGGATTTCAGGTAAGCGATGCATTAATGCGAAAATTTCCTATTGTGGCCTTTGATGCCCCACTTCAAACAGCTGTTGACAAATTATTGGACAGCCAGGCCACTCACTTTGTGGTTGTAAAGGAGGATGAACCCATCGCAACGCTCAGTAGGGAAGAAATTATAATGGGACTTAAAGAAGGCAATGATCAAGGATCCATTCAGAAAGCAGCCAACCCCAAACCCCTTAGGATTGATATCGACATGCCCTTGGAAGATGCTTTAAAAAAAATGGCCTCGGAAAATAAGAAAGTGGCCCTTGTTTACGAAGGGCATCATTTTCTTGGCATTCTTGATCAGGAAAACATCATTGAATTTATTATGGTTAAGAGTGCCCTTACAAAATGATTCAAATCCCTAAAAATCCTCATGAAAGGCAGCGGCATTTAGGGAAAATGAAATCAGAGACACAAAAAAACCGATTTGGGAATTACTCTTCAAACAGTTTAAAAATCCCTGAATTCATTATTTGGGTTTTTTCTATCTTCTTTCGTATTATGGATCACCGAACTTTATAAACTTTTAATAAATAATAATGAATCCATCCCCACCCATCGTATCAGCCGATGAAGCCGTAAAAACCATCAAAAGTCATCATAGGATTTTTGTACATGGAAGTGCCGCTACCCCATTTGTATTGCTACAGGCACTGGCCAACAGAAAATCTGAATTGGAAAATGTTGAAATAGTTGCCATCACTACCTTGGGTGCCATGCCTCTGGCTACGGAAGACTGCAAAGGCAGTTTTTTTATCAATTCTCTTTTCGTTTCTGAAAATGTCCGCAAAGCGGTAAACAGTGAACAAGGCGGCTATGTTCCTATATTTCTAAGTGAAATCGGCCGGTTGTTCAGAAATGGGATTTTACCTATTGATGTGGCACTGGTTAACGTTTCTTTACCTGACCAACATGGTTATTGCTCTTTAGGGACTTCCGTGGATGTGGCCAGGCCAGCAGTGGAGACGGCCAAATTCATCATTGCCCAAATCAATAAAAAAATGCCAAGAACCCTCGGAGACGGACAAATCCATGTCAGTAAATTTCATGCCCTAGTTGAGGTGGACGACCCGCTGCCCCAGGTAAACTATTCATCGAAACTGGAAGATGCAGATTACAAAATCGGTCAATATATTGCAGAAATGATAGAAGACGGCTCTACGCTCCAGTTGGGCATTGGGGGGATACCGGATGCGGTACTCCATTCCCTCCAATCCCATAAAGACCTGGGCATACATACCGAAATGTTTTCCGACGGGGTAATCGATTTAATGGAAAGCGGAGCCATTACGAATAAATTCAAGAAAAAGCATCCCGGTAAGGTGGTGACCTCATTTGTCATTGGTACAGAAAAGCTTTATAAAACCATCCATGACAATCCGGTCTATTCCTTCCACGAAGCCGCATATGTCAATGATACGGCTGTCATCAGAAAAAACCCTAAGGTGATTTCTATCAATTCATGTTTGGAAATAGACCTTACCGGGCAGGTTTGCGCTGATTCGATAGGTTCTTATCACTTTTCAGGGGTCGGCGGGCAAATGGATTTCATGAGAGGTGCCGCATTGTCAGAGAACGGGAAGCCCATTATGGCCCTAAGAGCAGCCACCAATAAAGGCAAATCCAAAATTGTCCCCTTTCTGAAAGAGGGTGCAGGCGTAGTCACTACCAGGGCACATGTACATTATGTGGTCACCGAATATGGTTCCGTCTACCTTTACGGGAAAAACCTGAGGCAAAGGGCTTACGAGCTAAAAAAAATCGCTGCCCCGGAACACCAGGAAGAACTTGAAAAAGCCATTAGAGAAAGATTTGGGGATTTTATATATCCCACCAGGTAAAAGATCCTTTGGAGGTGGCATAAAACAGGGATGGATCATTGATGAATGTAGGGGAATACCTTGGAAAGGATCAGCCAAGCCAGTATTTGTAATTCTGCAGAAGCGATTGTCGTGTGGGGATTCATAAATTAATAATCCCCCTGGAAAAGAACATCTAAAACAAATCCTTCAACACTCTTTTTGCAGCGTGAAATCCACACATCCCATGAACACCCCCTCCCGGAGGTGTAGAGGATGAACAAATATAAATACCTTTGGCAGAAGTACGGTAGGGAGATATGCTGATGGTCGGTCTGGTAAAAATCTGGGTAATGTCCTGCACGCCAGCATTGATATCACCACCGATATAGTTGGGATTGTATTCCTGTATTTCTTTGCAGTTCATGGTACTTTGAGCCAGTATCATTTTACGAAAACCCGGAGCACTTTTTTCTATTTGGTCAATGATGACATTCGAAAGGTCCTCTGTGGACGATGCTGGCACATGGCAATAAGCCCAAGCCGTGTGTTTGCCCTCGGGGGCCCTGCTTTGATCAACCAACGACTGCTGGGCGATCAACACATATGGATCATCCGCATATCGTCCCTTCCAAATAAGCGACTCAGCCTTGCTGATGGCCTCTATTTTTCCGCCCAGGTGTACGGTCCCTGCCGCCCTTGCTTCAGGTGCTATCCAGGGAATGGGGCCATCCAGGGCAAAATCCATCTTAAAAACCCCCATTCCATACCGATAACGGTTTAATTGCCATTTATAAAATGCTGAGAATCTTTCCCCAGCAATTTCCAAAAGTTGTTTAGGGCCAAGGTCAAACAGGATCGCTTTGGAAGGGGGTAACTCGGCCAGGCTTTTTACCATCCAGCCAGTTTGGATCTCCCCACCTTTCTCAACAAAATATTTCGACAATGCCGTGGCCAAAGCCTGTGATCCACCTTTAAAAACCGGCCAACCTGCCACATGCCCTGCGGCCATCAAAACCATGGCAATCGCTGAAGTGGCCAGGTTGTCCAAGGGTTGTATGCCATGGGCCGCCATTCCTGCCCACAATCCTTTGGTTTTATCTTCTTTAAACCTCCTGGCAAAGAAATTGGCCGGTTGTAAGGCCTTTAAGCCAAACTTTGCCAATTGGAAAGGGTTATTGGGAACTTGAAGGGGAGCCAAAAAATCCCCTGATAGATCTTCCCAGTGATTGATCAAAGGATGCATCAGTTGGAGGTAGGTCTCCTGGTCCCTGCCTAAATTTTCTGCCGTCTTTTCCAACGAACGGTAAAGGGCTGAAGCCGATCCATCCTGGAAAGGGTGGGCTGCCAAGATTTGAGGATGAAGCAATTCCAATCCGTACTTTTCCAAAGGAAGGGTTTTAAAGAATGGTGCGGCAACAGCCATGGGATGGATGGCAGAACAGACATCATGATGAAAACCCGGAAGCGTTAATGCCTGGGTCCTCATACCTCCCCCGATATGGTCTTTCCCTTCGATAGCCAATACTTTAAGCCCTTGTTCTGCCAGCACAATCCCCGCTGCCAATCCATTGGGGCCAGTTCCCACCACCAGGGCATCGTATTCCTGCATTTCTTTATCATTCATCATTGGGAAATAATATTACAATAAGGGCTAAAATTCCAATGGTTGCAAAATAATTAAAAAAATTGGATTGGTGATTGGAAAATAAAATCAATCCCGTGGTCAGTCATTGTTTAGGTGCCATTTGAACTTAACAACTATTTATTCTGGTTTTAAGGTGAAAATACCTGATTGAAACATGCGCGATATAAAATTGGTGGAGGTAAGGTCTGAATTGGCTGCCGGGACACGTGGGGCCAGTATGGGAATAGATGCCTTAAAAGTGGCCAGCCTGGACAAAAAATCAGACTTTTTTACAAAGTTTGATCCCATCAATGTTCCGGATGCCAATAATTTTTTATGGCGGGGAAACCAACATCCCTTTGCCAAATATGCGGATGGTGTACTTGAAGTTTTAAACAACGTCTATTCCACCATCAGGAAATTACGGGAAGCAAAAAAATTTCCCATCATATTGGCAGGAGACCATTCAACTGCTGCCGGTACCATTATGGGTATCAAAGCAGCCCATCCGGACCGACGGCTTGGTGTGATCTGGATCGATGCCCATGCTGACCTCCATACACCCTATACCACCCCATCCGGCAATATGCACGGTATGCCACTGGCCATGTGTTTGGCTATTGACAATATGGAATGCAAAACCAATGAACCGCTCCCAGGTACTGTTGCTTATTGGGAAAAAATTAAATCAATGGGAGGAAAAGGCCCAAAAATCCTTCCGGAAGATATTGTTTTTATCGGCGTAAGAGACACGGAAGAAGCAGAAGGTTTTCTGATCCAAAGTTATGGGATTACCAATATTCCTGTCCATAAAATAAGAACTGAAGGTATTCCGAAAATATCCCGGTACACTTTGGACATTTTAAAAAACTGTGAGCAGATCTATATTTCCTTTGATGTGGACAGTCTTGACAGTTCAATTTCCAAAGGTACCGGAACGCCTGTACCCAATGGGCTTACTGTGGAAGAAGCCATCCTATTGAATACCACACTCATCAAGGACAAACGGGTATGTGCCTGGGAGATTGTCGAGGTCAATCCTACCCTGGACTCCGAAAACCTGATGGCGGAAAATGCCTTTGATGTTCTTGAAGCCACAACGAACTCCTTGGTTTCATATTTCTGATTTCCCTGAGGATGGTGGGTGAGTTGATTGATCTATAGGTAGATAGATTTTGATTACGTTTCAGTTGATGACCATTTTAGAGGTTGTGTGGGCTTATTGATGGTGGATCGGTAATGGTTTAATTGTTTAATCGTTTAATTGTTTAATTGTTGGGGATTCGTTTTTGGAGATTATGCTGAGATATCGAGAACGTATTGGGATTTGAAGTTTATTTACGGAAGTGTTTAATTGTTATAATCGCTTAATTGTTTAACTGTTAGTATCCGGCTTTGGAATTTATCCTTTCACATCGAGAACCCGCTCCGCGGAATTTGTCATTCCGTGGGCCAGATTCTGGGGATTTGCAATCCCCGCATGTGTACGGTGGATATCCATTGCCTTAACTTTTTTACAACCATGACACCTTTTGGACCGGCTGGTGCGACTGGCCAATGATGTCCTTATACAATTCAGGTCTTCTCGCCTTTTTATACCGATGGCCCCCTGCCAGTTTCAGTTTTTCGGAGCTGAGTGTGGCAAATGCCAGGTCATTATCCAGTTTTCTACATTCTGCCACCACATCCCCAAAGGGGTCTATGATCATGGAACAACCATTTTTCAATTGATCATCGTCCATGCCAATGGGATTGGAGAATACGGCATATACCGCATTGTCATACGCCCTGGCAGGAAGCCATTTCATCAGCCAGGCCCTACCTTTAAGACCATCAAATTCCTGTCTGAGCGTGGTGGGATCTTTTTCCCTGTTTTCCCAAAGTTTCGGATCCACAAAACCCGCCCCCGGCCTTGTAGAAGGTGTACACATGGTCACATGGGGCATGAAAATAATTTGAGCTCCCAATAAACTGGTGGCCCGAACGTTTTCAATGATGTTGTTGTCGTAACAAATTAAAATACCACATTTCCACCCAAACAGGTCAAATACACAATAGGCGTTGCCCGGGGTAATATTTGGATTGATGAAGGGATGAAGTTTATGGTGTTTGGCCACCAATCCGTTTTTGCCCACACAAACCTGAGCCTTGAAGATTTTTCCCTGCTGATCTTTTTCAAATAAACCAGCCAAAATGACCATGTCATTCTCTGCAGCTATTTGTTGCAAACGCTGAATACTTGGACCCTGAGGCACATATTCAGCGATATCCAACAATTCCTCCTTATTCAGTTTTCTTGCAAACGTATATCCGGTAATGGAACATTCGTGAAAGGAAATTACCTTTGCCCCTTCCCTTGCAGCCTTTTTTGTTAGTTTTTCTATTTCTTGGAGATTGTAGGTTTTGTCCCCACTTTTATTTTCAAATTGTGCTGTGGCAATCTTAAGGTCAATCATAGGTCATTTGTTTTAAAAAGAAATAAACACTTCTCATATAGCCAATAGGGAACGGGAGCAAGTGTTTGGAAATAAAACCCAACCCCCTGGATGCTTTGCTAAATCAGCTTCTTTTAATGATGATAATTTAATATATGATCAAATATAAGAATTGTTTGTTTTTTGGGTATGATTTAGGGATTTTGTTTCACCAGGACATTTCTGCCATCAAGGGAAGGTGATCCGAGGCATAAGTTTCCCCGATTGTCCGGTGGGTAATGACACGGAAATGATCTTTGGGGGAAAACATAATAAAATCAATTTCCCTGTTAGGATTAATTACGGGGATGGTGGGAGGACAATCCTCCTGACATGATCTTTTGAAAAAACCATCTAAATGATTAATGGCATCGCTTCCGGGCACAGAATTAAAGTCCCCGCCCATTACTACGGGCAGTCTCTCCTTTTCGAAAAATGAGGTAATCGCCTCTGCCTGTTTATGGGCAATTGTTTTACTGGTATAGTCCAGATGGGTACTAGCAAATTTAATGGTTTCCCCATTTGGTAGGTTTACTTCCGCCACCAATAGCATTCTGGGTTCGGTTCCTTCTTCGGCAGGCAATGGCAGTACTTCTGAATTTTCAATGGGATATTTGGAAAGGATGGCATTTCCGTATTCTCCACCCTGGTAATCAATCGATTTGGAAAAATAATAATGCATTCCTGTCAATTCCGCTAATTTTGCTGCCTGATGAAGGTCTTTTCCGGACCGCTCCGTACGCACATCCACTTCCTGTAAGGCCACCAATTCAGCTTCACTTTCCAAAATCACGCTGGCGATGGCTTCAATATCTATGACATCCGGTTTGGAGGGTGGATTGGCATGATGAATATTATAAGCGAGAACTTTAAGTTGTCGGTCTTCGGAAGCCTTTTTTCCATGGATTTCCGGTGAACAGCTGGCAACCAAAAAAATCATTATTGAAACAATGGGGATAAAGTTTATTTTCATAAGGCTAAAGGATGTTTTACATAATATGATGAAAATTAACAGGAGGGCTAAAACTACTTAAATTATCATAAATGAAAGACCCTATAAAACCAAAATTTTTTAAACCCTGGAATTTAAAATTGTCAAATTCATGAAAACCAATGGTTTCTAGGATTCCCATTCTCTTTCAAATTGGTGATTTTTTTTTTGTTATTTGCGTACTCCTTTTTATTAATGTGTTTTGAACTAATAAATTTGTTTCTTAAAACAACCTCAGACTTTTGGAAGGATTGGAGTGAAAATAGATCCAAAAATTTGTAGGAAATCCTATAAATTTTAATTAAAATCACCCCAAATTTAAATGATTTAACTTTTATAATGAGCAGACCTAATGGACCTTTTCCGGAAAATGAAGCCCAAAGGATTGAAGCTTTAACTGCTACCCAATTGTTGGATACCCTACCGGAAACCTCCTTCGATAATTTAACAGAACTTGCAGCAGAAATTTGCCAAACACCCATTGCGCTGTTTACCCTGGTGGACCAAAAAAGACAATGGTTTAAATCAAAAGTTGGTTTGGACTTTTATGAAACCAGGAGAGAAGATTCATTTTGCCAATATACCATTTTGGAAGACGGCATTTTTGAAATTCAGGATGCCCATTTGGACATTCGATTTAAGGATAATCCCAATGTAAAGGAAGATGCCAGCACGACCCGGAAATTCGGGGGTACCGGCCTGGGACTTTCCATATCCAATAAATTATTGGGACTAATGGGCAGTAAGTTGGAATTGAAAAGCGAGCCTGGAAAAGGCAGCCGGTTTTATTTTGACATCCAACTCATGGCGGAAAAAGAGAAAGAAGAAATCTGGCCGGATGATTATCCTTTTAAAAAAATCCTGGTTGTGGATGATAATGAGACCAATATCAATTTGGTGCGGGAGATTTTTCAGTCCAGGAATTTGACTTGTCTTCATGCCACAAATGGTTTGGAAGCTCTGGAGATATTGGATATCAACAAGGATATAAATTTGATTTTGATGGACTTAAGAATGCCATATATGAACGGCCTTGAAACCACCGAAAAAATCAGAAAGCTCCAAAACAGCCAATATTCCAAAGTAAATGTCGTCCTCTTGTCCAGTTCCAATGAGGATGCCTTGGACAGGAAAAAAATGGAGGACCTGAATATTCGGCACCGGTTGATCAAGCCAATAAAAATGAACAATTTGGTACAGGTGATCAGAAAATTAACAACCCCTTCAGAAGAAGAAACCCCCTTAAACCCTGAAATAGAAAATATCCAAAATATTCTTGCGAATCGAAATTATACCATTTTAGTTGCTGAGGATAATCCCATCAACATGAAACTGTCCAAGATTATCCTTTCAAAAATAAGTCCCACCATACAAATAATAGAAGTGGATAATGGTTTAAAGGCTTATGAATCGGTGATCCAACAAAAACCGGATTTGATATTGATGGATGTTCAGATGCCTATTATGAATGGATATGAAACTTCCAAGGCCATTCGGTCCATAGAAAACGGAAATGAAATCCCGATCATAGCCCTGACGGCAGGAACCGTTAAAGGAGAAAAGGAAAGATGCCTTCAGGCCGGCATGGACGATTATATGAGCAAACCACTGGTTCAGGAAAGCCTTACCAAAATGATCATCAAATGGTTATTGCCTAATTTGGAAGATAATCAGCACTCAATTACCCGCCAGGCAGAAGATTTAAGAAAAAAGCATTTTGATGAAGTCCATCTGTTAAGTCTTTTTGACGGCGACAAGAAGATCAGTAATGAATTGCTAAAAATTGCAAAAATCACGCTTTTAGAGAGTTATGAGCGGCTTTCCAAGGCCATCAAAGAAAATGATAAACCGACCATTCTGGAAGTGAGCCATAAATTAAAAGGGTCTTCTGCTACCGTTGGATTTTTCGTTTTACTTCCTCTTACCAATAAATTTGAAAACAAATCGTTGGCTTCTGATTCGGAAATTCTGAATTTGGCCGAAGAAATAAAATTTGAGATCAGTTATCTTTTGGGAAATTTTGACAAGTATTTCAT
>JBBDSB010000035.1:0-2117 GCA_040905205.1 Cyclobacteriaceae bacterium | reverse complement strand
GTTGGCATCAATTATAAACCAAACACAGAAAAAACCTATCGGCCGACAGAAACTTTTTGTAAATTTGCCGTATGACAACAGACACTAAAGACAACAATCCTCTTGCAGAAGTTTTTGGCTTCCCCATTATAAATGAATCGGCCAAGGCAAAGCGATACAGGGACAAAAAACTATGTCCTTTCAACAACAAAGTCCCTAATTGCACAAAGGACAAGGCAAACAACCCACTTGGCGTTTGCAGTGTTTTCCACAACGACAGCCCCATTATCACTTGCCCTACACGGTTTAGGGAAGATTGGCTGATTGTTGAAAATGCGGCCAAATTTGCCTTTGGCGAAAAAGCACCGTGGACATCCCTTTCCGAAATCAGGCTAACCGACAAAAACGGGCAATCCGCAGGGAATATTGACTTTGTTTTGGTTGCTTACAATGATAAGGGCGAACTTATCGATTTTGCATCGCTTGAAGTACAAGGTGTTTACATATCGGGAAACCTTCGCAATCCTTTTGAAGATTATATCAAAAACCCTGACAAGAATTTTAGTTGGAAAAAGGGATACAACGCACCAAAACCCGATTACCTTTCCTCATCAAGAAAACGACTTATTCCCCAAATGCTCTATAAAGGCGGGATTTTCCAAGCATGGAAAAAGAGGCAAACCGTAGCACTTCAAAAAGCATTTTTCGATACATTGCCCAAGCTGCCCACCGTAAAAGAAGAAAAGGCAGACATCGCTTGGTTTTTGTATGATTTAGTAATGGACAAATCAACAAAACAATATGAATTAGCACTTGTTGATACCATTTATACAGAATTTGAGGCGGCCCTGTTTAAAGTAACAACACCTGAACCGGGCGATGTTGAAGAATTTGTGTCCACCCTTCAAGAACGGCTGGCCGAACATTTAAACGATAATCCGCCTGACGCACCAAGTTTAACCGACATAATCAGCAAATAACAATGGGCGAGCAACTTTCCATATTCGGAAAAGATGAGAAAAAGCAACCAAAGGTTGTAAATGTGGCTTCCGTACCGCACCGGAGCCCGTTCCGGTATCCCGGAGGAAAAACCTGGTTAATCCCAACCGTACGCAAATGGTTGAAACAAGAACCGTGTGAACACTTGATTGAACCCTTTGCCGGTGGCGGTATCGTAAGCCTTTCAGCAGCATTTGAAAACCTTGCCAAGCACGTTACAATGGTTGAACTGGATGAAGAAGTTGCAGCCGTTTGGAAAGTTATCTTAAGCGATCAAAACAAATGGCTTGCTGAGAAAATATTAAATTTTGACTTAACCCGGGATAATGCTAATGCCGAGTTAAACAAAGAAAATAAACAGACAAAGGATATCGCATTTTGCACCATTCTAAAAAATCGAATTTTCCACGGTGGAATTTTGGCTAAAGGCTCAGGAATGATTAAAAATGGTGAAAACGGCAAGGGTATTTCTTCCCGTTGGTATGCCAAAACATTGGCAAAAAGAATAAATGCCATAGACTACGTTAAGCACAAAATTGATTTTTTTCAAACAGACGCATTTAAGGTCATTGAAGAAAAACTTAAAGATAAAAACGCTTGGTTTTTCATCGATCCACCCTATACTAAAGCAGGAAAAAGGCTTTACACACATTTTGACATTGACCACGAAAAACTTTTCTACTTAACTTCTGAAATCCAGGGTAAATTTATGCTCACCTATGACGACACGGAAGATATAAGAAGCCTTGCGGACAAATACAGTTTAAAATTCAGAAAAATTCCAATGAAAACAACCCACCATTTACAAAAATACGAAATCATCATTGCCGACAATTTCGACTGGTGGGAATAACTGGTGTTAACAGCGATTTTCTTACGCCCACTGTTTGACAGCGATACCATCGAGCTGCAAGAGCAGTTTGTCGTGCTATTGCTGAATCCACAGAAACGCTGCATTGGCTGGAGTACCATTTCCAAAGGTGGTTCTACCGCCACGGTTGTAGATCCTAAGCAAATTTTTCAGATTGCGCTAAAAGCCAACGCCAGTTCCATTATCCTCGCTCACAACCATCCCGGTGGAGCTTTAATTGCCTCACGAGCGGATATTCAGCTTACTAAGCGCCTCAAGCAAGCCGGAG
>JBBDSB010000034.1:0-13011 GCA_040905205.1 Cyclobacteriaceae bacterium | reverse complement strand
TTATGATTATTCTGCAAAAAGAAATTTCTTTAAGGCCTTATCAACGTGGTTTTCATCTGATTACCAGGGAGCTTGTGGATAAGTTCCCAGAAATCCGGAAAATAGAGACCGGGGTATTGTCCATTCTGATCAAGCATACCTCTGCTGGAATCACTATCAATGAAAATGCCGACCCCTCCGTAAGAATGGATATGGAAACTTTCGTAAATGACTTGGTGCCAGAAAAATATCCACATTTTATCCACACTTATGAAGGGATGGACGACATGCCTGCACATATAAAATGCAGTTTAGTTGGTAGCAACCTCACCATCCCACTTAGCGGTGGAAAACTTAATCTTGGAATCTGGCAAGGGATTTATCTCGGTGAATTCAGGAATAATGGTGGATCAAGAAATTTTGTTTTGACCATATACGGAAATGAAACAGGAAGTAAATAAATTTTTTAGCAGGCATATACACGCTTTTACTTTTTTATCCACCATCTTATCCACAAGATACGGCGGAACAAAATCGCATGGGTCAACTCCTGATTTTTAAAGTATATTTGGGATCTTTTATTCCATGAAGGGGAAGGGTGGCTTCCATTCTATGGCCCTCTTATCACTCATCATGAGAAGGATCCAATCCTTTTTTTTATCAGGAACTACCAGCCGATTATTATAGGGTTGTTCCAATGCTTTCAATAACCCCTTTTCAGGGTCAAACCAAAAGCCGTGGATTATATTTTCCCCCTCAGGAAAAGTATTCAGTTTTATTGTTCTTCCGGATGGACTGTAAGCCAGTAATAAATCTTTTTCCCGATTTACCATGCCAGTGATATGCGCTGAATTTTCCCAGTTAAATCCCCCAATAATGGTCTGATCAGGGATAAGCGTCTGCCATGGCAAACTTTCAAAAAACTGCTTCATCATTCCCACTTGTATAGCTCCCGGTAAGTTCAAAGCCTCTTTCCAATGAAAATGGGCACCAAATAAACCCTGATTTTCGGGGGAATAAATCTGCCAGAGTTCATTGCAACCGTAGGTGTGGCCTGCTGCCCCGCAGCACATGTTCCAATAAGCGGCTTTGCGAACATCCTTATCATCCAACCGCTGTAAATGGAGTTTATTCAGTAGGTTGGGAATGTTCTCATATCCCGGCTCTCCGTCAATGACGGGTCTAACGGGACGGTTTTTTCTTGCTTTTCGTGTAAATTTAAATTCTTTAAATCCCTTTTGATGCCTGGATTGGAACATATCAATGTCCAGCCATGCTTCTTTTCCAAAAATATCACTGGCGATTTGTCCTCCATTGGGATGTAGGGATTGAAGATGTTTGGCGTTCCCTTTTCTCAGCCCCTGTGCCAGCCGGCAATTGATCAGGTAATCTTCTTCATTATCTGGAATCCGGTCACCCCCTAAAATCCAAATGATATTGTTCTGGTCTTTGTAGCGGTTTCCCAGGAATTTACCAAAGCTTTCTGCATTTTCAGGATTGAAAACCTCTGGTCCTATTCCCCATTTTTTATTGTATTTGTCTCCCCAGGTTGGCAAAAGACCGATATAGATGCCCATTTCACCTGCTAAGCGGACCACCTTGTCCACATGAGCAAAGTAATCCTCATTGGGTTGTTCGGGATCTAGGTGGACCAAAGGTTGATCTCCATTGGCATTGGGAATATTCAATCCATCCAACTCGGCAAGAATGACGGTCTGAATGACATTAAAACCTTTTTCCTTCCTATCACGAAAATATAGTTCGGTATCTTTAAGATCAAGTCTGTGAAGAAGTTCCCATGCGGTGTCCCCCAACCAAAAAAATGGTTTTTCATCCTCCTCTACCAGATACTCCCCAGATTTTGACACCTTTAAAAAAGAAATTTTATGGGCCATATTGGTTTAAGGTAAGTGTTGCAACCAGCGGATACAGTTCTCCGTCCAGCCTTTTTGGGTACCTTCTATATTGAGTGATAAGGAAAAGCCATGGCCCCCGGTGGGAAATAAATGCATTTCTACCGGAACCTGCTTTTCAAGTAATCCCTCATAAAAAAGCAGGCTGTGCTGAACTGGCACGGCCTTATCATCCTGGGCATGGAAAATAAAAGTGGGTGGGGTATCCGCGCTTACACGAAGTTCATTGCTGAAGAAATCCACCCATTTTGGTTCTGGGTCTTTTCCTATCAGGTTATTTCTGGAACCGATATGGGTAATATGTTGCTTGAAGGATATGACAGGATATCCCAAAATCATAAAATTGGGCCGGCAATGCGCCTGTTCCACCTTGTCAACCGAACCAGGGTCGCCACTGTCAAAATTGGTCCCCAGCGTAGCGGCAAGATGGCCTCCAGCCGAAAAGCCCACGATGCCGATTTGCTCGGGATCGATATTCCAGTCTGCCGCATAATGCCTTGCCAATCTAAGGGCACGCTGGCCATCGGCAAGGGGAACAAGGTGGGGAGAAGTCTGGGTTTCTTCAGAGGGCAACCTGTATTTAAGCACGATTCCGGCAATACCATGGCTGTTTAGCCATTTTGCAATATCAATGCCTTCCCAATCATAGGCCAGCACACCATACCCTCCTCCAGGACAGATGACCACTGCTTTCCCCGTTGCATTTCTTTTGGAGGGAAGGTAAACTTCAATCTGGGGATTTTGAACCTTTGATATTCTAAGAATTTCCAAATTTTGAATTTCTTCTTTTACATCAGTTTGCTTTTGGAATGGGATGTCTCCATCATATAGATCCATAACGATGGGTAAGGTTTGTGCTGTTGAGAGGCCGGTAAGCAGGGCCAATAAGGTAAATAGGGAATACTTTAACATAGGATGAGGGGTTGTATCAATTAAAAGCCTTTAACATTAAAGCGGCACCAAACGCCGACCCAAGCGGGAAATCTGAGAATTCCAGGTCATATCCGTTTAGAAGTTCATTTAGGAAGCGGATAAAAACTTTATTTTGTACAAACCCACCATCAACATACACTTTTTTCGTAGGGGTATCCCCTTTGGCCAACAATAATGAAGCTGCCTGTATTTTTGCCAAACCGAAAACCAGGTGATGGTAAGCTGTTTCGTAATCATCAAAATTTTCAGGTTGCCATTGGTTTAAGGGAAATATTTTCTTTATCAAAGGCGTCTGTATGATGGTCTCAGGATAAAAGGTGCCTTCAATGGTTCCCTTGGTAAGTCCGGCCACCAATGCTTCATCAGGTTCAATTTCCTTGTAAAACCGGGATGCCATGCCAAAGATTTCATTGAGTCTTTCCACCTGTTTGTCCAACTCATTACCGAGGAAAAACCGGCTTGCTTTCACGGTTTTCCCATGTATAGAAAGAAAGTTCAAACAATCATTCTGCAAATCCTGGAAGGTCAATTCGTTTACCGGAAACGGGTTAAGCGTTATGCTCCAGGTACCGGTTGATATCAATAAAAAATGTTCCTTTATTTTGATCAGGTAAGAAGCCAGGGCAGAGGAACTGTCATGGATTCCCACACCTACCTGTACGTTTTTTCCACAGATGTTCTTTTCATAACTGTAAGTGGTGGGTACTTTTTCAGGCAGTTTTTCGATAATGCCTTCTTGATAAACCCATTTGTGATAATCGCTTTTAGTAAAATCCCATAACTTCGTATGGCATCCGATGGAGGTAGGTTCGGTGCAGGCCTCTCCTGTAAATAAATAAGAAATGTATTGAGGCAAATGAAGAAAATATTTTACTTTTTTATAAACCTCAGGTTTCTTTCTTTTAAGCCACAGTAGTTGTAAGCCTGAATTAAGCATTCCCAGGGTGGGCGAAGCAGTAATACGGTTGATTTCCTCCTCCGGGTATTGACCGTAAAATTCATCATGAAGGTCTTCAGGAAAAGCCTTGAGGTAATTGTATATGGGCGTAATGGCGTTTCCGTCTCCATCGATACCGACAAATGAAGCACCGTAGGTGGAAAAATTAAGTGCCCTGACTTCATAAGAAGGGTCTGAACAAAGTTTTTTTACGATCCCTTTGGCCCAATCCGAAATGCTCTTCAAGTCGTCACATTCATCCCCATCATCATCCAGAATTTCGGGGATTTTTACATATTCTTCCTTGATTTCCTTTAAATTCTCATCAAATAAAAAGAATTTTTTATTCGTTTTACCGATGTCAAATATGGCAATTACCGGAGTAGGCATTTAAATTAAATTTTGATTATCACAAAAATAACGAAAAACATTTTTTTTACCCTCATAGTCCGGTGGCCATGGAGTTGGAGCCTCTTTCCTTGATAAGAGTCTCCCTGACTTTCATGTTTCTGTATGCACCTAAAGGGGAAAGGGCTGCCCCGATCTGGTTTCGGGCTTCAGCTATCAAAGGCCGCAGGTCTGTCCGGAATGCATCCTGGAGGATTTCCTGTGCCAATGATGGGTCATTGGATTCCCGGGCATTTTCCAGGTCCCGGCGATCAATTAATAGTGCCTGTGCGTAGGCCAATTGAATGGCTTCCACAGACTGAAGCAGGTCTTCCAATGGGTCTTTTAGGTTATGGCTGGCATCGATCATCCATGCAGGATTTGGGTTGATGGTCTCCTTATCCTCCATTCCCTCCACCAGCTCATTGAAAATTAAAAAAAGCTGATAGGGTTTTATGGCTCCTACCGTAAGGTCATCATCACCAAATTTGGAGTCGTTAAAATGAAATCCCCCCAGTTTACCCTGCATCATTAGGGTAGCTACAACCTGTTCAATATTGGTATTGGGAAGATGGTGGCCAAGGTCTACCAGGGTATATGCCCTATCCCCGAGTTGGTTGGCCAGTAAATGGGAGGTTCCCCAATCGGGAATCACCGTGTGGTAAAAATTAGGCTCATAGGGTTTGTATTCCACAAACATTTTCCAGTCATCAGGCATGCCTTGGTAGATTTCCTTCAGGGAGTCTAAGGTACGCTGAAGGGCTTTTCTAAAATTCATTTGACCGGGAAAGGAAGATCCATCTGCCAACCAAACGGTCAAAGATTTTGAGCCCAGGGCCTCCCCGTAACGGACAACCTCCAGGTTATGGTCAATTGCCTGTTGCCTGATTTTTGAATCGGTATGGCAAAGGGAGCCGAATTTGTAGGAATGCTCCAGGTTGGCCTGGTCTTGAAAGGTATTGGAATTTACGGCATCAAAAAGAAGGTCATGAGACCGGGCATGTTTTTGGGTTGTTGCTATATTGGAGGGTATATCCCAGGGGATATGGAGTGAAATGGCTCCTGATCCCCGGTTCAAAGCATGCAACAATCCTACATCATCGATCTTTTCTTCCAAAGATCTGGGTTCCCCGCCTCCTGGAAAACGGCCAAATCGGGTCCCACCTGTTCCCAAAGCCCAACTTGGAATGGCAACCTGGAAATCGCTCACCTTTTTAATAAGTTTTTGGGAATCGATTTTTCTTTTGGCCAATTTATTGCTTAGATACTCAAAACTCTCCCGGTGATCCGGGAGAGTTTTTTCATTGATAGATTGAATGCGGTTTTTATCTATTCTCATATTTGCGTATCATCTGACAAAGGCTGCAGCCACACCACCGTCTACATTCAAAATATTGCCTGTACTTTTACTCAAGTGGCCACCCACGAATGTAAATACCCCATTGGCTATATCATCGACTGTAATGATCTCATTCATGATGGTTCGTTTGGCGTAAAAAGCCGGAAGCTCTTCCACGGTAATGCCATAAGCTTTGGCCCTACCCTGCGCCCATGCTCCTTCCCAAATTTTACTGCCTTCAATCACGGCATCGGGATTAACTACATTAACCCGGATTTTGTCCGGACCAAGTTCTGCCGCCATTAATCGGCTCATGTGCACCTGCGCGGCCTTGGCTGTACCATACCCAATGTTATTGGGTCCGGAGACAAGGGCATTTTTACTGGCAATGTTGATAATATCACCTCCTTTGGCCTGAGCACGAAGAATACCAACCCCTGCTTTGGAAACCGCAAATTGACCTTTTACCAGTACATCCTGTAACAGGTCCCATTCCTTTTCCGAAGTTTGATCAATGGGTTTTGAAATAGCAAGTCCAGCACAGTTGATGATGATATCCACACCGCCAAATTTAAGTGAAGCGGTTTTAAAAGCTTCATCAATTTCATCCATATTGGTTACATCCATCAGTGCTCCTGATCCCGTGTCTCCATTATAGGTATCCAGGGCTATTTCCAGGTTTTCCTGGTTTATGTCCGTGATAAATACACAGGCACCTTCTTTGGCCAACTTATCTGCAATCGCTTTTCCGATACCACCAGCACCACCGGTTACGAAGGCTATTTTCCGGGAAAGTGGCTGTTCTTTGGGCATTCTTTGCAATTTGGCTTCTTCCAATAACCAATATTCAATATCAAATGCCTCTTGAAGGGGAAGGGATACATATTCTGAAATGGCTTCAGCGCCTTTCATGACGTTGATGGCATTGGTGTAAAACTCACTGGCCACCCTTGCGGTCTGTTTGTTTTTGGCATAGGAAAACAGGCCAACTCCAGGCCAAATGATGACCACCGGATTTGAATCCCTCATGGCAGGGCTATTAGAACGCTTATGCTCTTCATAATATTTAGCATAATAAGCCCTGTAATCTTCAAATTCTTTCTCCAGGTAGGATTTCACTTTTGAAATATCCGTTAAATCTTCATCGGCAGGAATTTCCAATACCAATGGCCTGATTTTGGTCCTTAGAAAGTGATCCGGGCAACTGGTTCCCAATGGGGCTAATTTAGTCAGATCATGGCTGTTGGCAAACTCAAGGACCCTGTCATCATCGGTGAAGTGTCCTATCATCCGGTTATAGCTTGAAGCAAGTCCCCTTAAATGTGGCGCCAGTATACTCGCCTGGTCTTTTCTTTTTGAAGGTTCCAGGGATTTGATTTTTTGGCCTCCAAAAACCGGTCTTTTCTTGCCATAGTTTTCTTCCAGGTACTGGGAGGCTTTGTCAATCACTTCCAGACTGTTGATGTAGCAATCATAGGCAGTGTCTCCCCAGGTAAAGAGTCCGTGCCCTCCCAGCATAATTCCTCTTATACCTGGATTTGCTTTTAGTGATTCATCCAATTTGAGCGCCAGATCAAATCCGGGTCTCTGCCAAGGAACCCAGGCAATTTGTCCATCAAACAATTCCTGGGTAATCTTTTCACCATCTTTAGAAGCAGCAATGGCAATGGCCGCATCCGGGTGCAAATGATCAATGTGTTTGAAAGGGAGAACAGCATGAAGCGGTGTATCAATAGAAGGGGCTTTGGAATCCAAATCGTAAATACAATGGTTAAATAAAGCCACCATTTCATCCTCAAATTCCAATCCCCGATATACGTTCTTCAAGGCCAGCAGCTTGTCCATGTATAGGCCCGCCAGCCCATTTCTTTTCAGGGTACCAATATCCCCGCCTGAACCTTTGATCCACATCACTTCCGTTTCCTCTTTAGTCAAAGGATCTTTTTCGATGGTTTTACAGCTGGTATTGCCACCGCCATAATTGGTAATTCTTAAATCGGCACCCAGTATATTGGACCTGTATAGCAAAAGGGCTATCTGATCATCCCCCAGGGATTTTGCTTTCTTGTCATCCCAAAGGTAATCTACGTGCTTAAAAGTTTTTTCTGAAATTGCCATTTTTTATTCAATGATAGGTTTAAAATTCAAATTCATTTTCAGCGAAGATAAATAAATATCTTTCTTTAACTGTCCTGTTCTATGCTGATTTTAGATTGTGAATCAAAAAAAGCACGCAGGAAAAGCTTTAATTCAAAAATAAATTACATTCCTTCAAATTATTCATCCATTAGATTTTTTAATAAGTCATCCTAAATCCACCATTAAAAGCGATTAAACCTTCCAGGTTTTACTCTTGATTTTTAAAAAATACCTGACCATCAAAAAAACCTGAAAGGTTTGCAGATTTCAGAAATCATCTAAACGGAAGCTTATATGCTGCCATTTACAAAATTTACCTGGCATAAGGCGATGGGCTGGTAGCAGTCCAGCCGCCATCGATGACCAGGCTTTGGCCTGTGATGTGTTGGGCTTTTTTTGAAAGCAGGAATACCACTGCCTGGGCAATGTCCTCCGGGAAAGCAGGTCTTCCCATGGGCGTGATATTGGACCAGGTTGCTTCATAGCCCTGTTCTGCAGCGGTTCTTTCTGTCATTGTCGCCCCCGGAGCCACTGAGTTGACATTGATTTTATAGGGAGACAATTCCAAAACCAAAGTTTTGGCAAGCATTTCCAAAGCAGCTTTACTCATGCCGTAGGCAGCAAGGTTTTTGTGGGCCTGGTGGCCCGTGACTGATGACATGAACAGCATGCTGCCACCCTTGCCCTGATGGATCATTTGTTTGGCCGACTGTTGTGCCAGGAAAAAACTTCCTGCCAAGTTCAATTGCATTACTTTATGAAAGTCGGTTTCTTCATAAGTAAGAAAATCCCCGAAGAGGGTTATCCCCGCATTGGCCACTACTTTATCCAGCGAACCCATTTCCTGGGTAGCAAATTGTACCATTTCTTTAATAAATTCCCCATTGGAGGCATCTCCTGCTATGCCCCTGCAAAAATCGCCTTTGAATTCCTTATTGATTTTTTGAATCGCTTTTTGAGTCAGGGATTCATCCAGATCATTCAAGACAACCTGATTACCGGCTTGTACCAATTGCCTGCAGATTTCAAAGCCTATGCCTACACCTGCACCGGTAACAAGGGCTACAGGTTTTTTAACGTTCATTTCCTGATGATCCATCATTAAATTATTTATTAAGCAGTGTACCCAACAAAAAGACATGCCTGTACCAAAAGACATGTCTATTCATTAAAACAGTTTAGTGGGAATCTTTGGAGACCTCACTGCCTGAACTACCTTTTAAGAAATCCAAATCAGCTCCCAGATTGGCCTGCTCTACGTGCTTGATGTAAAGGCTTACGTATCCCCTTTCAGTAATGGATTGAGGTCGCTTCCAATTGGCCTTTCTTTTCGATAATTCTTCATCTGATACCAAAAGATTTAGCTTCCTTGCAGGAACATCCAATTCTATGAGGTCACCGGTTTTGACTACCGCAAAATTGCCACCTTCAGCTGCTTCCGGTGTGGCATGCAATACCACTGTGCCAAAGCCTGTCCCGCTCATCCTGCCATCGGAAATCCTTACCATATCGGTGATGCCCTTTTCCAAAACCTTTGGAGGGAGCCCCATGTTCCCTACTTCCGGCATACCCGGATAACCTTTGGGACCTACATTTTTTAAGATCATCACAGAATGCTCATCAATATCCAGTTCCGGATCATCAATATTATTTTTATAATCGTCAATGTCTTCAAAGACCACTGCCTTTCCGGTATGTTTCATTAGGTTGGGGCTGGCGGCAGAAGGTTTGATGATCGCTCCGGTTTCGCACAGGTTTCCGCTTAACACCACAATGCCAGAGGTGGGATTAAATGGATGATCCAAACTGGCAATGACCTCATCATTATAGGTTTCATACCGCTCGTTGTTTTTACCTATGCCCTGGCCGGTTACCGTGAGCGCATCATTATTCAGATGGTCCTTGAGCTGCTTAATTATGGGCGGCAATCCCCCTGCATAATAAAAATCCTCCATAAAAAACTTCCCGGACGGTTGCAGATTGGCCAGCAGAGGGATTTTGGCCGAAAATTGATCAAAGTCATCCAAATTAAGTGGAATCCCAATTCTTCCTGCTATGGCCAGCAGGTGAATGACAAAATTGGTCGATCCTCCAATGGCCGCATTGACCATAATGGCATTTTCAAAGGCCTCTCTGGTAAGTATGTCCGTTAATTTTAAATCATTTTCCACCATTTTCACGATTTCCATCCCCGATAAATGGGCCAGGATTTTTCTGCCGGTATCCGGAGCCGGAATAGCGGCATTGCCGGGAAGGGATAAACCCAGGGCCTCTACCATACAGGCCATTGTGGAAGCAGTACCCATTACCCCACAGTGCCCATCACTTCTACAAAGACCGGATTCGGCAATGTATAGCTCTGCCTGGCTTATTTTGCCACTACGGTGGTCCTCACTGAATCGCCAGATATCACTGGTGCTGATGGATGTCCCCCTATAGTGCCCGGTTAGCATAGGCCCGCCGGATACCACAATGGTGGGGATATTGACACTGCAGGCCCCCATGACCAAAGAGGGGGTGGTTTTATCACAACCACAGAGCAATACCACGCCGTCCAAAGGGTTGGCACGTATGGATTCTTCGGTGTCCATGCTGGCCAGGTTCCTATAAAGCATGGCAGTGGGTTTCATCACGGTTTCCCCCAAAGACATGACGGGAAATTCCACGGGATAGCCCCCGGCCTCCAAAACCCCCTTTTTGACAAACTCCGCCAATTCTCTGAAATGGGAATTACAAGGGGTAAGTTCCGACCAGGTATTGCAGATGCCGATAATGGGTTTTCCCTCCAATTCATGGGTTGGGATCCCCTGCTTTTTGAACCAGGACCTGTATATCAGGCCATCCTTGCCGGTTTTGCCAAACCATCCCTGGCTTCTTCTTTCAGATTTTTTCATTTTTGGATTAAATTGAGCATTTAAAAATATTTCAGACCAATTGGAATGGTCTCCTATTTAGGTTTCAATGTATAAGATTAGTAAAAGTTTGGTCAAAATAAAATTTAAATTTTCAAAAATCCGGAAGTACTTTTAATTTAAAGGATTCCCTGTATGTCGATCCATAAATCACCTTTTTTTAATTGCAAAATAAAATATTGAATTGAGGAAAAATATAAATAAAAGTGTTAGAAATGATCAATTATGCTTGCTTAAAAGCAATTAAATTTCCTGGAGGCTCCTGGTTACGCTTCACTTTGGAATCCTTTAAATAAACGGTAATGAAAATTCCAGGTTAATGTCCTATTTTGGGCAATCTAATTTGACAATTAACATTTAACCAAATACCAATGAGTTTTGAAATAAAATCATCCATGGATGTTTATGATGTCATCATTGTAGGTTCAGGGGCAGGCGGAGGAATGGCCAGTAAAATCTTATCCGAATCAGGCCTAAGTGTTGCGGTGGTGGAAGCCGGCAGTGACTTTGATCCTGCTTTGGAAGAATACCGTACCCAGATGCGCTGGCCATGGGAATCTCCAAGAAGGGGGGCCAATACGGTTAGGGCATTTGGAGACTTTGATGCGGCCTATGGTGGATGGGATATTGAGGGAGAACCTTACACCCGGAAGGACGGTACCCAATTCGATTGGTTCCGTTCACGGATGCTGGGTGGAAGGACCAACCACTGGGGAAGGATTTCCCTGCGTTTTGGACCGGATGATTTCAAGAGAAAAAGCATTGATGGGCTGGGAGATGATTGGCCCATCGGATATGATGATGTCAAACCCTATTATGACCGCGTAGACCAAATTGTTGGGGTATTTGGCACCAAAGAGGGCATCCGCAATGAACCTGATGGCTTCTTCCTGCCACCTCCAAAACCTCGCTTGCATGAAATGGCCTTTATGAAAGGGGGAAAAAAAATCAATCTTCCCGTGATCCCTTCCAGGATTTCTGTTTTGACCAGGCCTGTCAATAATGAACGGGGTACCTGCTTCTTCTGTGCCCAATGTAATCGGGCCTGCCAGGTATATGCAGACTTTTCTGCGGGAACCGTTTTGGTGAAACCTGCCATAAAAAAAGGGAATGTGGATCTGTATACCTATGCCATGGTGCGTAAGGTAATGACGGATGAAAATGGGGAAGCAACGGGCATCTCTTATATCAGCAAAGTAGACATGCAGGAGTATAAGCTTAAAGCAAGGGTAGTCGTCCTGGGCGCCTCCGCTTGCGAAAGTGCCCGGATCATGATGAATTCCAGTTCTCCACAACACCCCAATGGAATATCAAACAGCAGTGATACCCTGGGCAGGTACCTGCATGATTCCACCGGTGCCAGCCGTTCTGCTTTAATGCCTGGTTTTTTGGGCAGGGACAAATACAATGAAGATGGCGTGGGTTCCATGCATGTTTATACCCCCTGGTGGCTGGACAATAAGAAGCTGGATTTTCCCAGAGGTTACCATTTGGAATTTGGCGGAGGTATGCGCATGCCCAATTATGGCTTTGGTTTTGGGATGGATTCCATGAGGAAATATATAAAGGATGAAATGGGCAATCCTTCTCCTAACGGTGGATACGGCAAGGGACTTAAGAAGGATATTCGAAGTATATACGGATCCACGATTGGAATTGCGGGCAGAGGAGAAAGTGTGCCTCAACGTGACAACTATTGCGAAATTGATCCCAATACGGTGGACAAATTTGGCATTCCGGTGTTGCGTTTTCATTATAACTGGACGGAACATGAGGTAAAACAAGCCCGGCACATGCAGGATACCTTTGAGGAAATCTTCCATGCCATGGGGGCACAGGTATTGGGCAATAGGCCCGGCCCGGAAAGGAAATATGGATTAGAGGCCCCTGGGAGAATTATCCATGAAGTGGGTACCACCCGAATGGGAAATGATCCAAAAAAATCGGTGTTGAATAAATATTCCCAGGCGCATGAATGTAAAAACCTGTTTGTTGTGGATGCCGGCTCCTTTGTTTCCCAGGCCGATAAAAACCCCACCTGGACGATTATGGCGCTTTCTATCAGGACCTCTGAGTACATTGTGGATCAGTTGAAAAAGAAAAATATAGGGTGAGAAATTGTTTTTACTGTAGAATATCAGAAAGCACCTCCAGATATAGGGGTGCTTTCAGTATTTTACAAGGGAATGAGTGGCAAGATAGGGTTGCTAGGACCGGAAATTATTTGATGTTTTACCTTGAATGATCAGGCCGTTTTTATAATTTATTAAAACCAAAAATCTCATTTTATAGAAAAATCCTGGAAAAGAATGATAGTTTTGAATTAACGTAAAGATAGCGGACAGCATAAATGCAAGGTAGACAACTTAGAAAATTAGAGGCAGAACTTTGGAGAGCCGCTGATCAACTCAGGGCCAACAATAAACTGACAGCGTCTGAATATTCCATGCCGGTGTTGGGACTGATATTTTT